>NZ_JACAOM010000256.1:0-354 GCF_013386245.1 Pseudomonas sp. 21615526
AATAACGGATATACACCCAACCCCTGCGGGCTACTTCAAATTCCCACTCAAAAACTGCTGCAACCGCTCGCTCTTCGGATTACCCAGCACATCCTCCGGCGCACCCTGTTCCTCCACCAACCCCTTGTGCAAAAACAGCACCTGGCTCGACACCTTGCGCGCAAAGCTCATCTCATGGGTCACCATGATCATCGTCCGGCCTTCCTCAGCCAAACCCTGGATCACCTTCAACACCTCACCCACCAACTCCGGGCCCAGCGCCGAAGTCGGCTCGTCACACAGCATCACCTCCGCCCCTACCGCCAGCGCTCGCGCAATCGCCACCCGCTGTTGCTGGCCACCCGACAAAAACGC
>NZ_JACAOM010000257.1:0-529 GCF_013386245.1 Pseudomonas sp. 21615526
ACCCGGCGCTGGCGCGGCAGATTCGCCAATCGTTTCCCCAGCGCCAGTCCTTCTGGGCGCGCTACGCCGGCTGGCTGTCGCCGGCCGGTTTTGTTGGCGTGGGCATCGCCGGGGTCGCCGCCGGAATCCTGGTGGCATCGTTGAGCGTGCCGTTGCCCATGCTTGGCCCTGAAGTACTGCCGAGTGTCTTCGACCAGGGCGACGCCGAAGTCGTCTTCACCGTCAACGCCGAGGAAAGCGAGCAATGACCCCGTCACCCAAGTACCTGAAGCCGCTGCTGGTTGTGTCGGTGTTGTTCAACGTGTTTTTGATCGGCGGTGTCGGCGGAGGCTTGTACCACTGGTTGGCGAACACCAAGCCCGCCGAGGCGGTGGTGAACCAGCATGGCCTGCGCCAGGCGATGGTCAAGCTGCCGCCGGAACGGCGCAAGGAACTGCGCCAGTTGTTGCGCCAGAACCGCGCCGACAGCCAGCCGCTGGTGCTGGCCGGGCGTGAGGCGCGGCTGGACGTGATCAAGCAACTGGAGGCG
>NZ_JACAOM010000258.1:0-373 GCF_013386245.1 Pseudomonas sp. 21615526
CTTCTTCAGCCAGCGCCTGGTGTGCGGGAACGATACGGCCCCGATAGCTGACGTCGCCGACGCCGAGCAAGGCGACGCCAATGTGCGCCATGTGGGTCAGGTAACCCACGGACCCCTGGGACGGCACTTGCGGCGTGATGCCATGGTTGAGCAGCCCCAGCAGCGAATGCACCACCTGCGGATGCAAGCCGGATTTGCCGTGGCTGTAGTTAATGATTGCCGCACAAATGATCGCGCGGGTTTGCTCCACACTCAGTGGCGCACCGACGCCGCAGGCATGGCTGAGCAGGGTATTGCGCGACAGCCGGCTCAGTTGTTCGTCCTTGAGCGACACGTTGCACAAGGCACCCAGGCCGGTGTTGATGCCGTAGGC
>NZ_JACAOM010000259.1:0-734 GCF_013386245.1 Pseudomonas sp. 21615526
GTGGGGGGGCAGGGCGAGCCGTTGCTGCTGATCCATGGTTTTCCCACGGCCAGTTGGGATTGGCATTACCTCTGGCAGCCGTTGGCCCAGCGCTATCAAGTGATTGCCTGCGACATGCTGGGGTTTGGCGATTCGGCCAAGCCGCTGGACCACACCTATTGCCTGCTGGAGCAGGCGGACTTGCAACAGGCGTTGCTGGAGCATCTTTGGGTGCAGCAGCCGGTGCATGTGCTGGCCCATGATTACGGTGACAGTGTTGCGCAGGAGTTGTTGGCGCGGCATTACGAAGGCCGGTTTCGGATGGGCAGTTGTGTGTTTCTCAACGGTGGGTTGTTTCCGGAGACGCATCGTCCGGCGTTGGTGCAGAAGCTGTTGCTGAGCCCATTGGGTTGGATGATCGGGCGGGCGTTTGGGCGTAATGCCCTTGCTAACAGTTTTGGGCAGATTTTCGGGCCGGCGACTCGGCCCAGTGAGAGTGCGCTGGATGATTTCTGGAGCTTGATCGAGAGCCAGGATGGGCCGCGGATTTTGCACAAGTTGATTGCGTATATTCCTCAGCGTAGGCAGCAGCGGGATCGATGGGTGGCGGCCATGCAGCGGGGGGAGGTGCCGTTGCGGGTGATCGATGGGGAGGTTGATCCGATTTCTGGGGGGCATATGGTTCAGCGGTATCGTGAACTGGTGCCGCATGCGGATACGGTGTTGCTGGCGAATATTGGGCACTATCCGCAGAT
>NZ_JACAOM010000260.1:0-391 GCF_013386245.1 Pseudomonas sp. 21615526
CCTTGGGGGGGATGCCAGGAGCCTCAAGGTGCGGGGGCGCAAGTTGATTTCGATTTATCACGCGCGGATGAAAGAGCCGGGGGATAGCCGGGCGCATGCGAGTACGGCTGAGCGGCATTTTTGTTCGCAGTGTGGGTCGGGGTTGTGGTTGTTCAGTCCGCAGTGGCCGGAGTTGATTCATCCGTTTGCTTCGGCGATTGATACGCCGTTGCCGGTGCCGCCGGAGCATACGCATTTGATGCTGGGGTCGAAGGCGCCGTGGGTTGAGGTGAGTGTTCGCGCGGGGGACCTGGAGTTTGAGGAGTATCCAGAGGAGTCGATTGCCGAGTGGCATGAGCGGTTGGGGCTGGGTTGATTGATTAAGTGAGTGAGTGAATATCCGTTATTTGGG
>NZ_JACAOM010000261.1:0-386 GCF_013386245.1 Pseudomonas sp. 21615526
TGGCCGATCTGCTGGGCCTGAAGGTCATCGAAATCCCCAGCGACCCGGCCACCGGCATGAGCCTGGAAGCCCTGCAACTGGCAGCCAACCAATGGTCGATCAAGGCCCTGGTGCTGACCACGCGCCTGAGCAATCCCCTGGGCGGCACCATGCCCGAAGAGCGGCAGAAACAGTTGCTGCGCCTGGCCTCGGATTTCGATATCCAGGTGGTCGAGGACGATATCTATGGCGAACTGATGTTCGAACTGGGCCGCACCAAGGCCCTGAAAGCCTACGACCGTCTGGACCGGGTCATCTATTGCTCGAGTTTCTCGAAGACCCTGTCACCGGGCATTCGCATTGGCTGGATGATTGCCGGCAAGTACCAGCAGGAAATCCAGCGCCTG
>NZ_JACAOM010000003.1:0-63094 GCF_013386245.1 Pseudomonas sp. 21615526
TCCCTGATCACCCCCACCCGGAAGAACGCGCCATGAAACGCCTACTCACCCTCCTCGGCCTGGCCCTGCTTATCGTTGGTTGTACGCCGACGTGCAAGGGCGACTCCTGTTCACGCCCGCAATCGGGCGCCGATAAGCTGGTGGTCTGGTGGCCGCCGCAGATGCGCGTCGAATCGGGCCCTGCCGGCGAGCGCTCCGACTATCAAACGATCTCACTGGAACGATAAGCTCCATGGGGCCGAACGATACGTCGTCTCGCCAGGTATTCCTGGATAACCTGGTGGGCGGCAAGGACGCCCACCTGTCCCTCGGCCCGGGCATAAGCGTGTGCCGGTTAAAGGCCGGTGGTAAACCCGGGCTTGCGTTGCTGGTCGACCGTGGAGCGCTGGAAGCCGGACAGTTGGAACGGGTACTGGAGCGGCTTTTTGAACAGGCGGTGGCGTTTGACGGCTGCTTTGCCTGTCTCGATGCCAGGGATGCCCTGGTGATCTGGCACGCGCTGCCGGCAGGTGCAGAGGAGGCAGATGACATCATCGGCAAGCTGCTTTCGCTGGGCTGCCTCGATATGCTGGACGTGCACCGCTACCGTTAACGTTGCTTAAGCTCCGGAAACTCCAGCGTTTCACGCTTGGCCTCGTCATTGAGCTCACGCAGGGTGCGGTAGAGGAACGCTACCGCCTGCAACGTCTCCCGGGGAATGTTCGCCCCAAGCTTCTTCTCGTACAGCGTGCGCGCGAGCCATACACACTGGATCACCGGCACGTCGGCCGCCTTGGCCCGGTCTATCAGTTTCCGGGCCTCGGCATCCGTGCCTTTATCCACCAGCAGCGGCAGCGGCGTTTTGCCCGGCCGGTAGTACAGCGCGACCGCAAAGTGCGTCGGGTTGACCACCAACATGTCGGCCTCCTCCAGCTTGGGCAACTTGACCTTCGGCTCCTCCTGGGCCAGCTGTTGGGCCAGGGCGCGGCGCTGCCCCTTGACGTGAGGGTCGCCCTCCATGTCCTTGTATTCCTTGACCACCTCGACCTGAGTCATGCGCATGCTCTTGGCAAAGAAGTGCTTCTGCAGCGCCATGTCGATCAATGCCAGGACCAGCAGCAATCCCAGGCAAGCGTGCAGCAGATGGCGAAACAGGATGATCAGCGCGAGGATGTAACTCTGCAGGTCGCTGGTGGCCAGATTGATCAAGGCCCCTAGTGACGGCCTGATCACCACGTACAAAATCAGCGCAAGCAGTAGCGCCTTGGCCAACCCCATCAACAGGTTCGTCACTGACTTGGCAGAGAACATCTGCTTGACCTGGCTGAGTGGATTGAGACGGCTGAAATTCAGCTTCAGGCTTTCCGGCGCAAACAGGAAACCGAACTGAATCCAGCCGCTGATCAACTTCACCGCGATCGCCAATCCGGCCATCAGCAAGGCGAAGGAAAAAAACACGATCAAGCCTTCCGTCAGCACTTCCTCCAGCGCCCGCACAAAGGGCTGCCCGAAACGTGACATGGGCATCACCAGCAACTGCTGGAAGCGCTGCATGCTGGTTTCGGCGGTGAACAACGCGATTTCGCTGAGGGCGGTCAACACCAGTAGCTTACCGACGTCCTGGCTTTGGGCGACCTGGCCTTTCTGGCGCTGATCCTTGAGTTTCTTGGGCGTGGCCGCGTGTTTTTTCTCACCCGAATCACTCATGTCCCGAGCCCCTGAACATCAGGCCGAGGGAATGCTTGAGGTCTCCCAACTGCGCCATGCGCCCGACGATCAAGTCCTGCAACAGCGGGAAGTAAAGCAGCAGGATAACCAGCCCCGCCAGGCTCTTGACCGGCGTTGCCAGGGTAGAGACTTGCAATTGCGGGCTGTACAGGCCCAACAAGGCGAAGCCGAACTCCAGGAACAGCAGCACGGCAATAAACGGTGCGGCATACAGCATCATGTGGGTAAAAGTATCGCCCAGCAGCCCGATGAATACACTGAACCCATTGACCGCCGGCAGCGGCAACCAGGCGGTTGGCGGCCAGATCAGGTAGCTGTCCCAGATCACTTGGGTCAGCACGCTCAAGCCCAGGACGGCAATCAGCAAATAAATCACCAACTGTTTGAACAGGTGTCCGATCGGCGTCGCATCCGGCCCCAGCGAGGGGTTGAGTTGGCCACCCGCCAAAGCCCCCCGCTGGTTATCCAGCAGTGCGCCCACTGACTCGAACATCCAGAACGGCATGGCCAACAGAATCCCCAGCAAAAACCCGAGGGCAGCTTCCTTGAGTACCAACCCGCTGATCATCAGTGCGGAGTAATCCTTGGCAGCCAGGACGGCATGAATGCCGGGCGCCGGAATCAACGCCATGACCATCACGATGATGTGGCGGGGCATACCGCGTATATGTTGGAAACAAAACGCAGGCACCAGAAATGCACAGGGATAAATGCGCGCCATGGCCACGAGCAGGCTGGGCAGGAATTCAAGATAAAGCAGCACACGCAGGCCCTCAGTTCAATGCCGAGCGGGCAATCATGTCGAACATCAGGTTGATCAGTTGGATCAGCTCCACGCCAATCCAGCGACCGGTTAAAATCAGCGTGATACCCACCGCAACCAGCTTGATGCCAAAGGGCAGCGTCTGGTCCTGTATCTGCATCAGAGCCTGCACCAGCGACGTCAACACACCGACGACCACCGCCACGATCAGCGGCGGCGCCGACAGCACCACCACCAGCAACATGCCCTGCTTGAACAGCACGATCGGTTCCATAGGGCACTCAGAGGTAAGAAAGGAACAGGCTGTCGAGCAGCCGCGACCAACCGGAAACCATGACGAACAACAGCAGTTTGAGCGGCAGCGAAATGGTCATGGGCGAGACCATCTGCATACCGAGGGCCAACAGCAGGTTGGACACAATCAAATCGATGACGATGAACGGAATGTAGATCAGAAAGCCGATCTCGAACCCCGCCTGCAGTTGCGACAGCACGAAGGCCGGGACCAGCAGGATCAAGTCTTCGCGCTGGGTACTCTGCGCCATTTCAGGCGGCCACATGCGCGCACTGTTTTCCAGCAGGTGAGTCAACACATCGGCATCGGTGTTGCGCAGCATGAACGCACGCAACGGCTGTATGGCCGCCTGCCCGGTTTCCAGAAGGCTTTGCACGCTACTCGTGTCCACGGGCGAGGCCTTGACGTTCTCGGCAATCTGGTACCCCACGGGCGCCATGATGAACAGTGTCGCAGCCAGCGCTATTCCGTTGATGGCCATGCTCGGCGGTACCTGCTGCACGCCGATGGCGTTACGGGTGATCATCAGCACAATCACGATCTTCAAGAACGATGTGCAGATGATCAGCAGCATTGGCATCAGCGACAACGAACCTAAAAACAGCGCCAGGACAAGAGGGTCGACCCCCTGAAATGTCATCGCGAAAAAATCACGCGGGACAACTGCAAACCAAGGCGCCCATCTACTTCCACCAACTGCCCTTGCCCTATCGGCCTATCGCCGTAATAAAGCCCGGCCATGCCCGGCGCGTACCCGGCAATGCCCAACACCGCACCGGGGGCGAGATTGCGCAGTTCGCCCAGGGTCAGGTTCAGGGTGCCACAACGTACCGTCAGGGCCATGTTCAACTCATCGAAAGGCTCGTGGCCAAAGACATCCACTACCGGTTCATCCAGCTCATCCCCCGGGTACTGCGATGTTGCAAAATCCTCGTCCACGGACGTTTCCTCGATCGAAACAAGCGTCAGGCACAACGGCCCGGATTCATCATCAATGCACCCTTGCAGCCGGTGCTTGCCGACATACAGGTGACCATTGCCCTGCACATCGAACAAGGGTTGCTCAAGCATCACCACGTCACCGGCACGGACACCGCTCAATTGCGTGATGGATAGCTTCAGGCGGCCCAGGGTCATCGCCACTGCCAACTGGAACGACGCCGGCAATGGCCCCGCTATCGACTGCCACGGACCGGCCTCGCACAGTGCCAGCAAGCGCTCAGGAGTCAGCCACAGGTAACCCACGACCCTGGACTTCCCCAGCGTCACCGTGAAGCGACAACCGAAGTTCAATTTCCTGGGCGCCGGCAGCAACCGCAGGAAGCCAAACAGCCCCCGCACCTGCGGGCTCAGGTGGTGCTGGAACAGTTCCCAGAACCACGAGTCTGGATCGTTGTCGGTCTCTGCCAGCGTCACCGGGCACTCCCCCAGCAGGCTGAACAGCGGCCCTGGTTCGGCGAAAGCCAGCACCCCGCAGGCGCTCTCGAAAAACAGCGGCTTGACGCCTGCGGGGGCACGGCCCGGTTCCATCAACAGTTCACCGTTCTGCCCCGCGACCTGAAACGCCATGCGCAAGCCGCGCCCCAGCCTGCGCCGCGCCGCGACATTGGCGCCGCTGACCACCGGCAAGGTTAAAAACGGCATGATCATGCCGGGTCCACAGGTGCCAGGTGTACGGTGACAGGCTGCGCCAACGCGCCGGCCAGCCCGTCCTCAAGGTGCTGGCGCACCCCAGGCAGCCAGCGCGCGGTGCGCTCTTCCTGCGCCTCCAGCTCAACGTTCCAGGTACCTTGCTCGCGGCGCACGCTGGCGTTGATCCGCCCCTGGCTCGGCAGGTAAAGCACAGCGTGCAAAGGCCACTGAACAGCGGCGTGAATCCGCGGTACCAACTGCTCGGTCATGGCCGCGATCATCGCGGCATGACTTGATGCAGGGGTTCCCGGTAGGACGGAACCGAAACCGCCCCCTTCATCATCGTTGCCAAACAGCTGGGCAAATAACCGTCCGTGCTCCCATGGCACTATCGCCCCCGGGCCGGGTTCACGTTCATCCCGAGGCTCGCCCGGACGCGGGCGCTCAGGACTGTTCACTGGAACTTGCGTCATGTTTCTTCCTGCACGGCTTCTTCCTGCCCCAACAAAAGGGACAGTTCCTGGAGTTTTTCAACCTCGCGCAAGAACTGGGTAACCTGCTTCTGCGCGCTGTCGATGTGGATCAACTGCTCATCGCGCTGGCCGTGCAGCTCATGTAACTGCCCCTCTTCGCGGCGGGTGTCGGCGGACAACGTGCGCTCCTGGGCATTCCAGGACTTGATGTCCTGGAACGAGATCACTTGCCCTTGATGCTTGCTCAGCAACTCAGCGGTTTTCCGGGCTTCGTCCAGCCGGGTCTGTTCAAGGGCATCCGCCGCCTGCCGGATCTGCAACAGCAGCGCTTGTTGTTGCCTTTTGGCGGCACGCAGCGCGCGCTCCGCCCGGTCAGCCCGGTGCTTGCGCAAACGCCGCAAGGTATCGATTTCAGAAAGGGACATCGGTGGTCAACTCCATCAATTGGTCCAGCGTCATCGCCATCGCGGCCGGCTCACGCAGGTCCTGGCGCAGAAAGCCATCGACGGCCTGGCGGCTGTCCACCGCCAGGTCGGTCAGGGCATCACTGCCGGGTTGGTACTCGCCCAACTTGAGCATCAGTTCGATCTGCTGGTACGCCGACAACAAGCGGCGCAAGGCGGTGCCCGCCCTTATATGCTCGGGCGTGGCGACGTTGCTCAAGATCCGCGAAAGGCTGCCCAGCACATCCACCGCCGGGTAGTGGCCACGCTCGGCCAGCTTGCGTGACAACACGATGTGGCCGTCGAGCAGGGAGCGCACTTCATCCGCTACCGGATCGTTCATCGAGTCCTGCTCGATCAGCACGGTGTAGATGGCGGTAATCACTCCGTCACGGGTCAGCCCGGCCCGCTCCACCAGGCGCGGCATCAGGCTGTATACCGACGGTGGCAAGCCGCCGCGGCCCAGGGGCTCGCCCGCGGCCAGGCCGATTTCACGCTGGGCCCGGGCAAATCGGGTCAGGGAGTCAATCAGCAGCAGTACCCGCTGGCCCTTGCGCCGGAACCCTTCGGCCAGCGCTGTCGCAGTGAACGCCGCGCGGGCGCGTTCCATGCTTGAGCGGTCGGAGGTGGCACCCACCAGCACCGCCTTGGCGCGCAATTGATCATCCAGCTCATGGTCGAGAAATTCCCGCAGCTCGCGGCCGCGCTCACCAATCAACCCGAACACGATCACATCGCACTCGACGTTTCGGGCGATCTCGGCCAACAAGGTGGTCTTGCCGCACCCCGCACCGGCGAACAGGCCGACGCGCTGCCCTTCTCCCAGCGTGATCAATCCATCGATCGAGCGTACGCCGGTGGACAACGCCCGGCTGATTCTGGGGCGTTCGGTAGGCAACGGCGCCTCGCACAACACCGTGCTCGCCTCTGCGATGTCGGCCTCCACAAAGGCGCTGGGGCCATCGCCCGCAATCGGCCGGCCAAACCCATCGAGCACCTGGCCGAGCAAATCGTCGCCGACCCGTACCCGGTGTGGCACCCCCAGGCGTTGCACACTGGCACCCACGCGCACGCCTTCAAGATTGCCCAACGCACTGAGCACTGCATCCTGCTGGTCGAAACCGATGATCTCCGCCAGCATGTATTCACCGATGGACTTTTCGACCTGGCACAAATCACCGATGCGCGCCTGGGGCAGCCGGCATTGCAACAACATGCCGTTCACCCGCTGGATACGACCGCGCACCGACACCGGCGCGAAGCTGACCAGCGCACTCGACTGGCGTTGCTCCCAGGCCTCAAGACGGGCTTGCAGGTCACGGTTCACCAGCGCACCTCGAAGCGTTGCTTACCGTCGAACACCACTTTGGTGTTATCGATCAGCACCAGTCGCAAGCCGTCCACTTCATCCCCCACAAACAGTCGGTTCCCCTGTTCCAGAACCACGTGACCGTTGGGGCCGCCGACAATCTGCAAAATCTTGAAAGGGAACGTTCCGTCGCGAGTCCTGACCCGGCTCATCACCGGCACCGCGGTATCGAACTGTTCGCCAAACCGGCTGAGCATGCGCGATACCAACTCCATGTCTTCCTGGAGTACATCGCCGTCGAGCAGCACCTGGTCATTGACCAACTGGATGCTTATACGGTTGATCAATTCGCGCTCGCTGAGCATCCTGAGCAACTGCTGGCGCACCTCGAAAGGTGAGGCCAGCTCATTCTTGCGGATCACCGGGGACATCAACGACGCCTGGGCTTCGCGGTCACCGCTAATGGTCATGCCCAGCGCGGCTATGATGACCGCAACGACGACGACCAGGCTGATCAAGCGTTTCTGCTGCGTGCTCGAAATTGAAGAAAGCTTCAGCGGCACGAGGGGCTCGGCCGCAGGGGTGGGCGCCTGTTCGGCAGTCACCGTCGGCTGGGGCCAGGGCTGGTCGGCGCGGGTGACGCAGAGCCGAACGTTGCCAATCGAAAATGTCGTGTTGAGTGCCAGGTCGGCAATCTGCGCCAGGATCAGGCCGGCGGCATCCTGCATCACCCCTCCCTCGGCCTGCACCGACCAGCGCTGGTCAACACACTGCAATCGCACATGACGCTCGGCAATGCCCGGGTCGTATAGCGCCAGGTCAGCGTCAGGGTGCGCACCAATGCTCCACTGCTCGCCGAACAACGGCAACGCAGCCCCCTGGTGCATACCATCGAGTACTCGTAGCTCAAACATTGTCAGGCCCTCATGGCCGCACGGACCAACCGGCCCCACGCAGCACCGTCCGTTTCAAGGCAATGCGCAATCGCCAAAACAGTACTCATGCCACGGCCCCACGGAGCAGATCGTCATGACTCAGGTCAAACCGCCCCAGCACCTTGACCTTCGACGAACTGCCCAACTCGGCAAACGACAACACCGGCACATGGTTGAACTCTTCCACAAGCAATGTCCGCAGGGGGCTGCGCAAGTCTTGCGCAACCAGCAGCACACTTTTGCTCTTGGCCCGCACGGTAAAGGCTTGCTTGAGCAAGCTCACCAGCGTCGCACTGCTGTCGTTGTCGAGGGAAAAGAACACCCCGGTCTGGGTCTGGCGCAGCGCCTCGCGCAGGACATTCTCGGTATGCGGTGACAACAACCAGGCGTGCAGGCCATCAGCCTCGCTGTACTGGTGCAGAATCTGCGACTTGAGGGCGATTCGCGCATAGTCGGCCAGGGCATCCGCTTCACGCTCATGCTGGCCGTACTCGATCAACGACTCGACAATCAACCGCACCGCCCGCAGCGGAACGCCCTCGCTGGCCAGGCGCTGCAACACGGCAGAGAAGCGCGAAAGCGGCATGATCCGCTGCAGCTCCTGAACCAGCTCCGGCTGGTTGAACTCGAGCCAGCTGAGAATCGACTTGCACTCCTGGATACCGAGAAACTGCGGCCCGCTGAGCAGCATCGCGCGTGTCATGCGCTCGATGATCAAGTCATGGGCGGTATGGCGTTCAAGCTGTGCATCGTCGAGCAGCGGATCATCGGGCGCCAACCATAACCAGTCTTGCTCGTCTCGCTCCGCCAGACCCTGGGTACCTGCTTGTGGCTCGACGCCCAGCGCCGCCGATTCCACCGCGACCCGATCACCGAAGGTAGCTTTGATCACAGGGACTTCGTGCACGCAAAAGCGAAACTCATCGTCGGATAAGGCGGGAATAAACTCGACGTTAAAGGGCGGCAGTGTCAGGCCGATATGGGCAACCAGGCGGTTTCGGGCCTGGCGAATGCCATGAACCACTTGCGCTGTTCGGTCAGAGCCCTGCAGGCCCGATGAAAACTGCAGCAAGTAAGGCCGGGATGGATCAAAGGCGCGCAGGTCTTCGTCACCGTTGATCTCCGCCGGGACGGCGTCAGCCGCCGTATCTGCAGGCGCGTCCTGCTTTTGACGCTGACGCATAAGGTAATAACCCAGCGAGCCCGTCATCAGCGAAATGAGGATAAAGACCACCGTCGGTATGCCCGGAAGCGCTGCAAAAGCCAGCATGCCGATCGAAGCAATGATCCAGCTCTTGGGCTCACTGGTCATTTGCCGGGCGATTTCGGCGCCCATGTTATTGGCCCCTTTATTCGCCCCGGCCGGTGCTACACGGGTAATGATCATGCCGGCCGTCAGGGAGATCAGCAGTGCGGGAATCTGCGCAATCAGGCCATCGCCAATCGTCAGTACCGAATACAGCGCCATGGAGTCGGCGGCGCTCATGCCATGCTGGAACATGCCGGTGCTGAACCCGCCCAGCAAGTTGATCACCACGATAATCAGCCCGGCCACGGCATCGCCCTTGACGAACTTCATGGCCCCGTCCATCGCCCCGAACAGCTGGCTCTCACGGGACAACTGCTCGCGTTTGTCGCGCGCCTGTCCACCATCGATCAGGCCGGCACGCAAGTCGCTGTCGATGGACATCTGCTTGCCGGGCATGGCATCCAGGCTGAAGCGCGCCGCCACTTCGGCGACACGCTCCGAACCCTTGGTGATCACCAGGAAGTTGACGATGGTCAGGATCATGAAGATCACCAACCCCACCGCCAGGTTGCCCCCCACCACGAAGTTGCCGAAGGCCTCCACAATGTCACCGGCGTCCTGTTCCAGCAGGATCAGGCGCGTGGTCGCAATCGACAACGCCAGGCGGAACATGGTGGTCAACAGCAGGATCGACGGAAACGAGGAAAACGCAAGCGGCCCGGGCAGGTACAGCGCCAGCACGATCAACAGGCACGAAATGCAAATGTTGACGGCAATCAGGATATCCACCAGCCAGGTCGGCAACGGCACGATAAAGATGAACACAATGCCCAGGATCACGACTGCACCCAGCACCTCGGCGCGTTGTGCAACCTTGAGCAGTATCGCGTTGACTGCCCGCAGCGCACTCATGAGTGGTTTATCGGCAGCGCGCCGACATGCCGGGAGCCTCGTTCGATGCGAGCGTACTCATCCATTACCACCATGAAATTGTGCAACGCTTCCTGGCGGCCCTTGCTGTCGCGCCACAACGCCAGGGGCAGGCTCCCGAGCACGGGGTAAAGGGCATTGAGCGAAACAATCTGGACGGATGATGCCGGCCCACCCAACTCGCAGGCCAGGCGCTGGACTTCGGCAGACGCGATGCCCGTGCCCGCGTAACCGAGAATGCGCTGCAGCAGCGCTACGGTGTCCCGATCAATTTCGGGGTGCAATACGGCCAGCCGATCGATCAAGTCACGGCAGCTGGCCAGCACACTGCCCAGTTGACCACAACTGCTCAACCCCAACAGCAAGGTGCGCAGCTGGGCGGTGGGGAGCGAAGGGCAATACGCCGCAATGTCGTCTGCCAGGGCCCGACGCATCAATTTCAACCCGCGGCCAAACTCATCGCCACCGAACAACCCCAACAGCGCCTGCATCATGCTGGCGAGCGATTGCCGGGCGACCACGCTGGCGTAATACACACTGCGTACCGCCTGCCGCAAACTCGGGTCGTCACTGCTTGCCTGCAAGGCCTGCGCGATGTTCAAGCCGGCCTGGATCTGCGGCTTGAAGCGGACCTCCAGCCGCGCCAGGGCATCGCTGGCCAGCGCCGCCTCGGAGGTACGCGCTTCAGCTTGTGCCTGCGCAGCCACCTGCTTGAGTACGACAAACGTACGGGCCGGGTCGTTTCCTGTCAGCTCCAGCAACTTCTCGAGGCTGGGCTTGAGCAACAGTTGAACCCTGATGGAGCGCGCAATGGTCGCCAGTGTTGCCTGAGCGGGATGGCCCAGTTGCTCATAGAGTTGTGTCAACTGCGCCACAGGCGTCACGCCCAGACCCAACATACGCCGGCTCAAGGCCTTGCTGTTGAGTTCAACCTCCAGGCCGAACAGCGCCTCGAAATTGTCGACCGCCGTCCCGGCGGGTGCCTGGCGAACTGGCGGGTTATCAATACTCGCTGGAACAGGCTGATCCAGGCTCTGGTTTTTTTGCACATCAATAGAAGGATCAAGTTTCATGGAGATGCCTGGACAGGAAGTTTCGTTTCCTTGTGTGGCTGGCAATCCCGTTACGGTTCCATGTTTATCGACGATACCGGGCATGTGAAAAGATCGGCACGCGCCCGTAGCCACTTGTGCAAAACCTTGCACAAAAAAGCCTGGAAACAAGATATTTATTTATATAAATCAATTGCTTATGAATTTTTTTCCCTTGGCACAGGCAGTGCTAAGAGGGTTCCCGTCGAAATCATTTCGACCGTGTCTACCCTGAGGAAAAAATCATGGATATCCCTATCGATGTTTTAGTTCACCTTACACCTGACCCGCACCGCTCCATCCAGAACCTGTCGGAAGACCACCACAAGAAACTCCGGCGCTTCATTCATAAACGCGTACTCAACCCGGAAGATGCAGACGATATTCTGCAACTGACGTACCTGGAGGCCTGGCGCAGCCGAGACCGCTTCAGCGGCCAGGCCACCATCAGCACGTGGATGTGCGGGATTGCCCAGAACCTGATCCGCAATCACTTTCGGCGCATGTATGCCAAGCCGGTGCATTGCGAGTTCGATGAGGCGCTGTGGCATGGGCAGGAAGACAACAACAACCTGGACTGGCAGTTCGAGGTCAACCGCAAGCTCGAAAGAACCCTGCGGGCGATCACGGATTTGCCGCTGGAAATGCGTAAAACGCTGTACGCCTCACTGGAGACCGACGGCAGCTACCAGGACACCGCCGACGCCATGGACATCCCCATTGGCACCGTGCGCTCACGTTTGTCCCGGGCGCGCGAACACCTGAAGCGGGCCACCTACAACCCGCTGTAGGCGTAAATCAGGGCACCGGCGCAACGCCGACACCCTTTGCAGGAGCAGTTGATTTACCCGTTTGACGCAAGCGTTGGGCAGCAGGGATATCTGCCCGACTCGATTGACCTGGTATCAGGCCTTTTTGGTACGCGGCAACAGAATCGCCAACACCCCGAACAGCGGCAGGAACGAGCACAGCGTGTACACGTACTCGATGCCGTGGATGTCTGCCAGGTGCCCCAGCAGCGCCGCACCAATCCCGCCAAAACCGAACATCAAACCGAAGAACACCCCGGCGATCATCCCCACATTGCCCGGCACCAACTCTTGCGCATACACCACAATTGCCGAGAACGCCGAAGCCAGGATAAAGCCGATCACCACGCTCAGGATGCTGGTCCAGAACAGGTCCACATGGGGCAGAATCAGGGTGAACGGCGCCACGCCGAGGATCGAAAACCAGATCACTGCCTTACGGCCGATCTTGTCGCCAATCGGCCCGCCAAAGAACGTGCCCGCCGCCACCGCGCCGAGGAACAGGAACAGATGCAGCTGGGAACTGGCCACCGACAGGTCGAACTTCTCGATCAGGTAGAAGGTGAAGTAACTGGTGAAACTGGCCATGTAGAAGTACTTGGAAAACACCAGCAGCCCCAGCACCACCAGCGCGCTCAGCACCCGGCCCTTGGACAGGCCGTGAGTGGCCGCCTGGCCTTGTTTGAGCTTGAACAGGTTCAAGTGGTGGGCGTACCAGCGGCTGATCGCATACAGCACAAACAACGCAAACACCGCGAACAGGCCGAACCAGGCCACATTGCCCTGGCCGAACGGAATGATGATCGCCGCCGCCAGCAACGGGCCGAAGGCCGAGCCGGCATTACCGCCCACCTGGAACGTCGACTGCGCCAGACCATAACGCCCGCCCGACGCCAGGCGCGCCACGCGGGACGCTTCCGGGTGGAAGGTCGACGAGCCGATGCCGATCAACCCCGCCGCCAGCAGGATCAACGGGAAGCTGCCCACCTGGGACATCATCAGGATGCCCACCAGCGTGCAGATCATTCCGCAGGGCAACAGGTACGGCTTGGGATGGCGATCGGTGTAATAACCCACCCACGGCTGCAGCAGGGACGCGGTGAGCTGGAACGTGAGGGTGATCAGGCCGACCTGGGTGAACGTCAGGCCGTAATTGGCCTTGAGCATCGGGTAGATCGAGGGCAGTACCGACTGGATCAAGTCATTGATCAAATGCGCCAGCGCCACCGCGCCGATTACACGCATCACCAACGGGCTGGTTTGCCCGGCGGCAGGCGTCGTAGCCACGGAGGGCTGGGAATTGCTCAGAGCCATGGGAGGTTTTCCGTACAGCAGATGGATGCACAGGTGCAGGTGCGACAATGTGCCACTTTTGGGTGCAGGAAGGCTATCCCGTTAGCAGGCTAACGAGTAGATGAATCGATGCAGCGGTCATGGTTTGTAAAGGGCCAGCAAGATGAATCCCTTTAATTTGCGGGACGTTTCCTAGAGAATCTTTCGGCCTTGTGCCTGGGGGAGTCGGTGGCTAGTCTTCGGTCCGTCGCTGGTTTTCAGTGATCGGGTTTAGCAGCCTGAAATCAATAGGTGTCAGCTTCCTAAGGTAAAAACAGGAGTTACACCATGGATAAATCACTTCCCGAGCCTCCATCAGATTGCTTCGTCGTAAGCGAAGACCTCAGTTTCGAAGACGCCCTGCTCTACACCTCACACCTGCTCAACAGCGCATCCGCCACTGCTCTCGACTGCCGCGACACTATGCAACACCATGATCGAGCCAAAATTCAAGCCGTATGGCACCTGCTGGAAATGGCCAAAGCCATGGTGGATCGCTCGATAGAGTGCCTGCACCCGCGCAAAACCTGACGCACGAACGCCAGAACACAGCAGATCAAATGTGGGAGCGGGCTTGCTCGCGAATGCGGTGGACCAGCCAATACCTCTGCTGACTGACACACCGCATTCGCGAGCAAGCCCGCTCCCACCTTTTGATCTTCGCCGCCTTGGGACCTGCGCAAACCCCAACCGCTCGTCACCAAACACGGTGTTTCCCGTTAAACAGTTGATAGCGTAGATAAATTTTCAAAAAAAGCGCTTGACGCATTCCCGTTCTCCGCGAATAATGCGCGCCACTTGGCTACATAGCTCAGTTGGTTAGAGCATAGCATTCATAATGCTGGGGTCCGGGGTTCAAGTCCCTGTGTAGCCACCAAGTACTAAAAACGGCTTACCGAAAGGTAGGCCGTTTTTTTATGCCTGAAGAAAAGTAAACCGCCCTATTGCCCCACAGACGTCAGTGTTTATGCCGATGGTGCACATCGGGAAAATGCGCATGACTATGCTGAATCGGTGCGTGCTCATGGGCATGACTATGTGGCTCGGTACCGTCCCACGCAAAGTTATGCACATGCTGGTGGTGCTCATCGTGTGTATGGCGATGACCGTGTGTGAGGGGATCGTGCTGATGCTCGTGCGCATGATGTTCCATCAGATGAATCCACACCCCGATGGCCATCAAGGCGGCAGCGAGCAAGAACATCAGCGAAACCGACTCGCCCAGGATCAGGATCGAGATGACCGCACCCAGAAAGGGAGCCGTGGAAAAATAGGCGCCGGTGCGCGCGCTGCCAAGCCCGCGCAGAGCGAGCACAAACAGCACCAGACTCACGCCATACCCAAGCAGCCCAACCACCATGGTTGACCCGAGCGTGGCCACCGCTGGCAGTTGCGACCCGATGGCCAACGCCAAACAGCAATTGACCACACCCGCCGCCAAGCCTTTGCTGCCGGCGATAAACAGCGCATCCGAGGCAGAGACCTTACGGGTCAGGTTATTGTCGATGGCCCAACAAAAACAGGCGAAAGCCACGGCCAGCGGCCCCGTCCAATCATGAGCCGTCGCCGTCCCCTGCGGCCATGACAAAACGATCCCGCCCAGAACAATAGCGATCATGCCGATCACGATGCGGCGATCTGCGTTCTCTTTGAACACGACCCACGCCAGCACGGCCGTGAGCACCGACTCAAGATTGAGCATCAGCGATGCGGTGGCGCCCGCGGTACGGGTGAGGCCATACATGAGCGCCACTGGCGCAAGCACGCCCCCAAAGACGATGGCGCCCATCAACCAGGGCCACTCTCCGGCTGCAAGGCCGGGCCGTTTCCAGCCGTGGTCGCGAGCAAACCGAACGATGGCCAGGCCCAGGCCGCTGCCCAGATAGAGCAGTCCGGCCAACAGGATGGGCGGCGTATCCACCCCCAGGAGCTTGGCAAGCGGAGTGCTGGCGCCGAACAACGCCGCCGCCGCCAACGCGTAGAGAATGCTCACATTCATAATGGGTCGCCCTGTCAGGCTTATTGCATAAGGACGAGCATCATAGCCGTGCCCGGGTAAGAATTATGTGAATGCCAGCCTGGCTGGATTCTGTACGACTGAAGCGGCAGGATAGCCCGGCTGGCAAACCACAAGAAGGTGACGCATGACATTCCCCGCTACCGGCATCAGCACTGACCGCCTCTTACTGCTGGGCGCCCACCCTTCCCACGCTCGCGCCCTGCAAATGTACCTGCTGCAAAATCGCGCCTTTCTGCAGCCTTGGGAGCCTTCGCGTGACGACGCCTTTTTTGAACCGGACGCCATCACCGAACGCCTCCACGCCATGGCCGACAAAACCGCCAGCGGCGAAGCGTTGCACCTGCTGATATTCAGCCAGGACCAAATCATCGGCGCCTGCAACTTCAGCAACATCGTGCGCGGTGCGTTTCAGGCCTGCCACTTGGGTTATGCGCTGGCTAAATCCGCCCAAGGCCAAGGCTTGATGCACGAAGCGCTGACGGCGGCGATTGCCCATGTGTTCGACGCCATGCAGCTGCACCGAATCATGGCCAACTACCGCCCAGAGAATGAGCGCAGTGCGCGCCTGCTGGCACGGCTGGGGTTTGAAAAAGAGGGCGAGGCGCGGGCGTATCTGAGGATCAACGGGGTCTGGGCGGACCATGTGTTAACGGCACTGATCAATCCGGCAAGCGACCGTCTATTGCAGCCCGAAGTTTTAAACCACTAGAATGGGATTAATTCTCACTTACGACTCTCTCTCATGAAGCTGTCTTCGCCCACCGACGCTCCTACGCTCGATGCGCTGTACCGCGGCTACCACGGCTGGTTGTTGACCTGGTTGCGGCGTCGCGTGCATTGCTCCCATCAGGCGGCCGACGTGGCGCAAGACACTTTCGTACGCTTGCTGGCATCGGGTACTTACGTGGCGCCGGGTGAGCCACGGGCTTATCTGGCCACCATCGCGCGCCGGTTGCTGATGGACAATGGCCGCCGCCGACGCCTGGAACAGGCCTACCGCGAAGAGCTCGAACGCTGCGCCGCGTACCTTGAACAGGCGCCTTCGCCGGAGCAGATCCTGCAAGCCGCGCAAATGCTTGAAGCGATTGATCGGGCCTTGGCGCGCATGAACAAGCGGATACGCGACACCTTCATCCTGCGTTACCTCGAAGGCCTGGACCAGGCGCAAATCGCCCAGCGCCTCGGGGTCTCGGTGCGCACGGTACAGAACGATCTGGTGGAAGCCTTGCTGGCGTGTGATGCGTGCGCCCAGCCATGAACCAGCCTCTGCCCCACGCAGTGCTGCGCCAGGCTGCCGAATGGCTGGTGCGGCTGGATCACGAAGGCAACGACGCCAGCGAACAGGCGTTTCGCACTTGGCTGGCCGCCGACCCGCAGCACCCGCAAGCCATTGCCCGCCTTCAGGGCCACTTGCTGCCTCTCAAACAAGCCCCGGCCCGTGCCGCATTGCGCCGGGCCCGGCAGCCTCGCCAAGGGGCAACGCTGGTCAAGTGTCTCGCCCTGGCCCTGCTGCTCGCGGGGGTGCCGGCGTACCAGTACGAGCAACGTGGCTATCTGTTCGCCGACCTGAGCACCGACCGTGGCCAATGGCGCCAGACGCTGCTGGCCGACGGCAGCGACCTGCAACTGGAAGGCAGCTCTGCGGTGAACCTGCACCTGGACGCCAGCCAGCGCCGCGTGCAACTGCTGCATGGTGAGATTCTGGTAACAGTGGCCAAGGACACCCAGCGCCCGTTTTATGTCGACACCCCGCAGGGCAGCATTCGCGCCCTGGGCACGCGTTTTATCGTCGAACTCAGCGACACCGCCACCGTGGTCAAGATGCTCGAATCCTCGACCCGCATCGACAGTGCCGGGCATACGATTACCCTCGGCCCCGGCGAGCAGGTGCGCCTGGATGCAAGCGGGCCCGGCACGCCGAAAAGCGTTGATGTGCAAGCGCAGCAGCAAGCCTGGACGGCCCACCAGTTGCTGGCCAACGACGAGCCGCTGGCGGATGTACTTGAGCGCCTGGCGCGGCATCGCCCGGGTGTGCTGATGTTCGATCGCCAGGCGCTGCAAGGCATTCGGGTGACGGTGATGCTGCCGACGGACGACAGCGACCGCGCATTGCGCCTGCTCACACGCACCCTGCCGATTGAAGTCAGCACCTACACCCCGTGGCTCACACGTGTGCGCCTGAAATCCCCCGCCGGATAATTCTTACGCACCGTTGCGTGTTTTCGGTTTTGCCGCGTCCTTTCCTTGGCCAACATCCAAAGGAGCACCGATAACATGTCTTCAACCCCCACACGCGGCGGCCTGTTGCTGGCCAGTCAACTGTTGCTTGGCTGCCTGCCCCTGGCGGTGCCGGGCCTGGCCTACGCGCAGCAGCAGGTACAGGCGTTCGACATCGCCCCCGGAAAACTCGGTGACGTGCTGACGCGTTACGCCCAGGCCGCCGGCGTGCCGATCTCGTTCCTGTCGCAACAAGTGGCCGGGTTGGACAGCCCCGGCGTGCGCGGCAGCTACAACGTGGAGGACGGGTTCGCGCAGGTGCTGGCCGGCACCGGCTTCGCAGCACGCGGCAATGCCGATGGCTACCAGCTGGAAAGCCTGCCGGTGGCCGGCGGCGCGCTGTCGCTGGGTGCCACAGAGATCACCGCGAATCAGTTGGGCACCATCACTGAGGGCAGCGGTTCCTACACCCCGGGCACCATCGCCACCGCCACGCGCATGGTGCTGACCCCACGGGAAACCCCGCAGTCGATCACCGTGATC
Organism: Pseudomonas sp. 21615526; assembly: GCF_013386245.1. Taxonomy (NCBI): domain Bacteria; kingdom Pseudomonadati; phylum Pseudomonadota; class Gammaproteobacteria; order Pseudomonadales; family Pseudomonadaceae; genus Pseudomonas; species Pseudomonas sp. 21615526. The sequence continues at coordinate 17,749 of NZ_JACAOM010000003.1, forward strand.
ACGCGCCAGCATATGGATGACTTCGCGCTCACTTCGATCGACGACGTGATGCGCCATACACCGGGCATCACCGTGTCGACCTTCGACAGCGAGCGTAACAATTACTACGCCCGCGGCTTCTCGGTGGAAAACTTCCAGTACGACGGCATCCCGACCCTGCGCAACTCCGCCTACTCGTCCAGCCAGACCCTCAGCGACATGGCGATCTATGACCGCGTGGAAATCCTCAAGGGTGCCACCGGACTGCTGACCGGCGCCGGCGCCCCTGGCGCGACGATCAACCTGATCCGCAAAAAGCCCACGCGGGACTTCAAGGCCAGCGTCGAACTCGGCGCCGGCAGCTGGGACAACTATCGTTCCCAGATCGACGTGAGTGGCCCGCTGACCGACAGCGGCAACGTGCGCGGGCGTGCGGTGGCGGCGTACCAGGACAAGCACTCGTTCATGGACCACTACCAGCGCAGCACCAATGTGTATTTCGGCACGCTGGAAGCCGACCTGACCGACGACACCCTGCTCACCGTCGGTTTCGATTACCTGGACAGCGACCCGCAAGGCTCGGGCTGGTCCGGCAGCCGTGCGCTGTTCGATCGCAACGGCAACCGCATCGATGTAAAACGCTCCTACAACAACGGCGCCAAGTGGAGCCGCTGGGAGCAGTACTCCCGCAGCGTGTTCTCCACCCTGGAACACAACTTCGACAATGGCTGGGTGATCAAGGGCCAATACACCCACCAACTCATGGGCTACGACGCGCCCCTGGGCTCGATCATGAGTGGCCCGTTCCCCGCCACCGGACTGTCGTCCCTGTACGCGAACAAGTTCACCGGCAACACCCGCGCCGACTCGGGCGATGTCTACGCCAGCGGTCCGTTCAGCCTGCTGGGCCGTACCCATGAATTGGTGATTGGCGCGTCGGCCTCGAACTCCCACTGGACCGGAAAGGACTACGGCGCCCCCACTTATGTGGGCAACAACGAGATCGATTTCTGGAACTTCGATGGCAACGCTCCGGAGCCGAACTGGGGTGAACCGACACGGATCATCGATGCCACGACCCGACAATCCGCAGGCTATATGGCCGCACGTTTCAACCTCATGGATGACCTGAACCTGTTCCTCGGCAGCCGCGTGGCCAACTACAAATTGCGTGGCGAAGACGACTCCACCGAGACCGGCAAGCTGGTGCCCTACGCCGGGGTCACCTACGACCTGAACGACAACTTCACCGCGTATGCCAGCTACACCGACATCTTCATGCCGACGACCTACAGCCGCGACCGCAACAACAAATTGCTGGAACCGGATGAAGGCAAGAACTACGAGACCGGCCTCAAGGGTGAGTTCTTCGAGGGCCGGCTCAACACCAGCATGGCCTACTTCGAAGTGCACGAAACCAACCGTGCGGAGCCGGACGCCGAATACAACGCCGCGCCGACCAACCCATCCCTCGGGTATGCCGAGAAAGGCATCAAGGCCAAAACCAAGGGTTTCGAGGCCGAGATGTCCGGCGAGCTGGCGCCGGGCTGGCAGGCCCAGGCCGGCTACACCCACAAGATCCTGCGGGATGAGCATGGCGACAAGGCTTCGACCTGGGAGCCGGAGGACCAGCTCAGTTTCTTCACCTCGTACAAACTCAAGGGTCCGCTGGACCGCCTGACCGTCGGCGGCGGCGCGCGCTGGCAGAGCAGAAGCTGGCAAGTGGTGTACAACCGGCCCAAGGCGCAAAACGAAGAGTTCTCGCAGGAAGCGTATTGGGTGGTGGACGCGATGGCCAAGTATCAGGTCAGCGAACATCTTTCCGCGACGCTGAACGTCAACAACCTGTTCGACAAGCAGTACTACACCAACATCGGCTTCTATAACACGGCCTATTACGGCACCCCCCGCAACGTGATGCTCACCACGCGCTGGGACTTCTAACCGGCCAGGCGCCAGCGCCCCGTGACGTGGGGCGCTGTTGCGTCAAACAGCGTGCCGCACAAAACACTGCTCCACCACCGATTTGCCCCACTGCTGCCCCTCCTGTTCCGACTCCAGCACAAAGCCCGCGTTTTCATAGAGCTTGCGCGCCACATCCAGGCCCTTGAACGTCCACAGCCGCACCGCCGGGAACCGGTGCCCGTCACAGAAATCCAGCGCCTCTTTCAACAACCGTTTACCCAAGCCCTGGCCGTGGGCAGACGGGTCGAGGATGAAGCAGCGCAGGGTCGCCTCGCCGTTTTCGCCCTCGCCATCAATCGCGATCGAACCGACGATCTGCTCTGCGTCCAGCACTGCCCAGACTTGGTTGCGCGGGTTGGCCAGGCGCCCCATCAACTCGGCCATGTCCGCCGCCACCAGGCTTTCAAACGGCTGGCCAAAATTCGCATGCTGGGCGTAGTACTCGGCGTGCATCTGCGCGATACGCCCGATGATGCCTGGCCGGTAGCCATGGGCAATGCGGTAGTACCTCGACTGCCGGGCGCCAGTACGTTGGGTTTGCAGGGCTGCGGCGTATTGATCGAGCCCACGGCTGACGGCCTGTTGCTGTTCGCTGGACAAGTCGCCAATCGCCTCGCCCACCTGGCGCCGGGCAAACGTTTCGATGTCGCGTAACGTCTTCTGGCCTCGTGTGGTGAGCCGCAGCTTTTTCGAACGGGCATCGTCCTCGTTGGCAAACTCTTCCAGCTCGCCCGCCTCGACCAGCTTGCGCACCATGCGGCTCACCGACGACTTTTCCAGCCCCAGCAACATGACCAGTTCAGCCGCTGTCAGCGCGCCACGCTCGCCGATTTCAACAATCGTGTGCACCGATGACGGTGGGTAACTGCTGGCCGCCAACTTCGGCTGCATGAAGCCCAGCTCTCGCACCATAAGACGCGAGGCACAGCGGATCTGATCGATAAGGTCTGGCTTGGAACGGTTCACGGGGGGAAACCTCTTGCCCGAATGACGAGAGACATAGTTGTACCGCACAACCAAATACAGATCAATCTCCCAACCTGCAAACCACTGAGGTACATTCCCTCCCCACGGACAACAGATCATTCTCAAATGAACGGAGTCATCGCGTGTTTTCGATTTTTCACCGCCAACGCCTTTTCACCCTCTCGCTGATCACCGCCGCCCTCACCCTCGCCGCCTGCCACAGCGCCACCGCGCCGGAACTGCCGCCCGCCCCGGAGCTCGGCTCGGGCTATCGCACCGACATGAGCCCCCGCCACGCCGAGCGCCACATGGCCGCCGCCGCCAACCCGCTGGCCGCCGAAGCCGGGCGCGAGATATTGCGCAAGGGCGGCTCGGCCATCGACGCCGCGATTGCCATGCAGGCCGTGCTGACCCTGGTGGAGCCGCAGTCCTCCGGGATCGGCGGCGGCGCGTTCATCATGCTGTGGGACGGCAAGCAGGTGCACGCCTACGACGGTCGCGAAACCGCACCGGCGGGCGCTACCGAGCGGTTGTTCCTCAACGCCGATGGCACGCCGATGTCGTTCCCGCAGGCACAGATTGGCGGGCGTTCGGTGGCCACCCCGGGGGTGTTGCGCGCCCTGGAAATGGCCCATAAAAAGACCGGCCACCTGCAATGGGCCAAACTGTTTGAGCCGGCCATTCGCCTGGCCGAAGAGGGTTTCCCGATCTCTGCGCGCCTGCACAGCCTGATTGCCGCTGACCGCTACATCAGCCGCTCGCCGGAAATGACCGCGTACTTCCTGAATGCCGACGGCAGCCCGAAGGCCACCGGTACACTGCTGAAAAACCCGGCGCTGGCCAACGTGTTCAAGCGCATCGCCAAGGAAGGGCCGGACGCGCTGTACTACGGCCCGATTGCCGACGAAATCACCCGCAAGGTGCAAGGCAACAGTAACCCCGGCAGCCTGACGCTGACCGACCTCAAGGGCTACAGCGCAGTTGAGCGGGCGCCGTTGTGCACCGACTACAAACGCTGGAAAGTCTGCGGCATGCCGCCGCCGTCGTCGGGCGGGATCGCCATTGCGCAGATCCTCGGCACGTTGCAGGCCCTGGAAACCCGCGACCCGCGTATGACGCTTGGGCTGTTGAAGCCGGTGAAGAACGACTCCCCGGCCGGCCTGGAACCGGTGCCCGAAGCGGTGCACCTGATCGCCGAGGCCGACCGCCTGGCCTATGCCGACCGCGCCCAGTACGTGGCGGATTCCGACTACGTGCCGGTGCCGGTGGCCGGGCTGGTCGCGCCGGACTATCTGGCCGGCCGTGCCGCATTGATTGGCGAGCGCAGCATGGGCGTCGCCAAGCCGGGCAAGCCTGCGGGAATTGAAGTGGCCTACGCGCCGGATCGCTCGCCGTTGCGCATTTCCACCTCGCAAGTGGTGGCGGTGGATGACGTGGGTGGCGCGGTGTCGATGACCACCACGGTGGAGTCCGCATTCGGTTCCCATGTAATGGTCCAGGGCTTTTTGCTGAATAACCAGATGACCGACTTCTCCTTCATCCCCGAAGAGAACGGCCAGCCGGTGGCCAACCGGATCGAGCCGGGCAAGCGCCCGCGTTCGTCGATGGCACCGACCCTGGTGTTTGATCGCCAGAGCGGTGAGTGGGTGGCCACGGTGGGTTCGCCGGGCGGTTCGCAGATCATCGAATATGTGAGCAAATCCCTGGTGGCCATGCTCGACTGGAACCTCGACCCGCAAGCGGCCGTCGGCCTGCCCAACTTCGGCAGCCGCAACGGCGCGACCGAGCTGGAAGCCGGGTTGTTCAGTGCTCAGCTGAAACAGGCGCTCAAGGACAAGGGTCACGCCCTGAGCGAAATCGACATGACCAGCGGCGCCCAGGCGATCGTCCGAGTGCGCGATGCGCAAGGCAAGGCGTCGTTGATCGGCGGGGCTGATCCACGCCGTGAAGGCGAAGCGTTGGGGGATTGAATTGACTCACTGGAGAGCTGCGCGTGCACAAGGCAAATAACCTCGACGCCCTGGCTGGCGTCGACCATGGGTTTTGTACGATTGACGATCCATTGCGGCCCGACGAGGTGTTCATCTGCAAGCAGGTGCACAGCGCCACGACCATTGAATGGCACCCGGAGCTTACGCCCAACACGGTGGAGGCTGACGGGGTTTTCAGCCGGGATGTGCAGCCGATTGCGGTGATCACCGCCGATTGCCTGCCGCTGCTGATGGCTTCGGAGAGCGGGGATCTCGTCGCGGCGATTCATGGCGGCTGGAAGGGGCTGCAAGGCGGGATCATCGCCAATGCCATGCAACGGTTTGCCGCCGAGGGAGTGGCGTTGGACCAGTTGCGGATTGCGATCGGGCCGTCGATCAAGCCGTGTTGTTATGAGGTGAGTGGCGAGTTTGTGGCGCAGTTGCAGGCGAGTCAGGGGCATTTGTGGCGGGATGGAAATGCGCCGTGGACGTTTGAGCAGCCGGCGCCGTTGTTGGCACCGGAGATTCAGCCGCCAGACCCCAGGCAGGCGTTGAGTGCGTGGTTTGATTTGGGCCGGTATGCGCTGATCTTGCTGGAGGCGGCAGGGATAAAACCTGAGCAGGTTAAAGTGAGCGAGGTGTGTACGTATTGCACCTCGCCGGCGTATGCGAGTTACCGCCGAAGGACCCATGACAGTACGGAGCGCAAGACGTTGTTGTATTCGTGGATCTCCAGGACTGCGCAAATCTAGTGTGGGAGCTGGCTTGCCTGCGATGACGGAGTGTCAGTCAATATTTTATTCACTGATCCACCGCTATCGCAGGCAAGCCAGCTCCCACATTTGATCTTTAGCGGCTGATCTTCAACCCCTTGCGCCCCGCATGCCGCTCCAGCGCCAGCTCGATCAACCGGCTCACCAGCTCGCTGTAGCTCATGCCAGCCGCCTGCCATAATTTCGGATACATGCTGATGCGCGTAAAGCCCGGCAACGAGTTGATCTCGTTGATCAGCACCTCACCCTCATCCGTCAGAAACACATCCACCCGCGCCAGCCCGGCACAGCCCAGGGTTTCAAACGCTTCGATAGCCAACGCACGAATACGCTCGCTGGCTTCAACACTGATGTCCGCCGGCACCACCACCTGGGCCGCCTGGTCATCGATGTATTTGCTGTCGTAGGAATAGAACCCGTCCCGCACCACGATCTCGCCACAGCCGCTGGCGATGGGGTGCTCGTTACCCAACACGGCGCATTCGATTTCCCGGCCTTTTACCGCCGACTCCACCAGCACCTTTTCATCAAACCCGAGGGCCAGTTCTACGGCGGCATGATATTCAGCCTCGCTGCCCACCTTGCTCACACCCACGGACGAACCCTGGTTCGCCGGTTTCACGAACATCGGCAATCCGAGTTTTTGTTGGGCGTGTTCGAAGGTGGTACGCGCCGCACTCCTGCGGTTGAGGGTAATGAACGGTGTCACGGCAATCCCGGCATCGCGCAGCAGGCGTTTGCTGATGTCCTTGTCCATGCACACCGCCGAGCCCAGCACGTCGGAGCCGACAAACGGCAAGTCGGCCATGCGCAGCAGGCCTTGCAGGCAGCCGTCTTCGCCGAGGGTGCCGTGGACGATCGGGAAGATCACATCGACATGTTCCAACGAGGCCTGGCTGGCGGTTTCCACCAGTTGCTGGCTGGCCTTGCCCGGCACCACGGCCAGTTCACGATTGGATTGATTGAGGGCGATCAGCGCCGGGTTTTCTTCGTTGAGCAGAAAGCCCGAGGTGTCGTTGAGGTGCCAGTGGCCGGCCTTGTCGATGCCGATCAGGATCGGCTCGAAGCGCGAACGGTCCAGTGCATCGACGATGTTGCGCGCCGATTGCAGCGACACTTCGTGCTCGGCCGAACGGCCACCAAAAATAATCCCTACCCGCAGCTTGCTCATGATCGGCCTCACGTTTGAAAGTAAGGCTTCTTACCATGAGCCGTCAGCGATTCGCTACCAGCGTGGCCCCGAACAGCACATAACAACCACCGGCAAACCGGTCCAGCCACTTGCGCGAGCGGGCATAGACGTTGGCCATCCGCTCACTGGAAAACACCAGTGCCACGCAGGAGTACCAACTGAATGACAAGGTCGCCATGGTGATCACGGCCAGGGTCAGCAGCGTCGGCGACGGTGACTGCGGCATGGTGGATGCAAAGATCGTCGCGACGAACAGCGCCGCCTTGGGGTTGGACAGGTTGCCCAGCAAACCCAGGCGCCAGGCGGAGAACAGTGAACGCCGAGGTTCGTCGGGCAACAGGTTCTGGGCCATCGACGGTGCCGAGCGCCGGAACAGTTTCAACCCCAGGTAAATCAGGTAGCAGCCGCCGATGATCTTGAACGCCAGGTACAACATGGGTGCTGCGGTGAACAGCGACTTGATCCCCAGCCCACCCGCCAGCCCCCAGATCACCGTGCCGGTGGCCACGCCAGCCGACGCCACCACGCCATGGCGGCGTGAACAACTGGCGGCCAGTTGCGCGGTGTTGAAGAAGTTCGGGCCGGGCGTGACGACCGCGACGGTCCAGAGCAGGGCCAGCGAGACCAGAGGAGCCGCGTAGGCCGGATTGAACAATTCCATGTGGGATTCCGCCGAGGGCAGTGCAGGAATAAGGATCATATGCCCGGTACCCGCCCTGCACAATCGTACAAGACCCCGGCAGACAGCGGATTCAGACTGGGTTACCGTATTTCCATCTCTTTGCGCGACAACTCATCATGGCGACCAATATCGACTGGCTGCACCGCGCGCCCCACGCCAGTGGCCTGGAGCGCATCGAGGCGTATTTTGCCGGGTTTGGCTTCGACCCCCATCGCCACGACACCTATGCCATCGGCCGTACCCTGTTCGGTGTGCAGAGCTTTCACTATCGCGGCGGCATGACCCACAGCCTGCCGGGGCGGACCATGGTGATCCATCCCGATGAAGTGCATGACGGCTGGGCCGGCAGCGAGGAAGGTTTCAAATACCGGATGATTTACGTGGAGCCGGCGCTGATCCAGCAGGTGCTCGGCGGCAAGCCGTTACCGTTCATCCCCGGCGGATTGTCCAGCGACCCGTGGCTGTACCGCGCCAGTGAAGTGTTGCTGCAAAGCCTGGATTGCCCGATTGACCCGCTGCAGGAACAGGACGCGATGTTTGACTTGGCCCAGGCGCTGAATAACGCGTCGGGCATCACGGTCAATCGCAAGACCTTCGACTACCGGGCCGCCGAGCGCGCACGGGAATTTATCCACAGCGCCCTGGGACGGCCGATTACCCTCGATGAAATGGCGGAATACGCCAACCGCGACCGCTGGGCGTTGTCGCGGGATTTTCGTTTGTTGTTCGGCACCAGCCCCTATCGCTACCTGACCATGCGCCGCCTGGACCTGGTGCGCAGCCTGCTGGGCCAGGGCCAGTCATTGGTAGATGCGGCACTGACCGCCGGCTTCACCGACCAGAGCCACATGACCCGCCAGTTCCGCAGCACTTTCGGCATGCCGCCGTCGCGCTGGGTGAAGATGCTCGGGCGCTGAAATCCCGCCTTGAAATGCGATCAACCTGTAGGAGCTGGCTTGCCCGCGATGGCGGTGGGTCAGTTAATAAATTGTTGGCTGACACTCCGCTATCGCAGGCAAGCCAGCTCCTACAGTTGAACTATGTCGCTGCCGAAATCGTATTCGACGCTGGCGCTCGTTCTTTAAGGGCCAACGCCAGCACCGCCCCCGCCAGGGCAATCGCCGCGCTCCACCACAACGCCAGTTCAATCCCGCCCGCCTGCGCCGCGCCCGTCGCCCCACCGGCGTTCGCCAACGACACCAGCAACGCCAGCCCCAACGCACCGCCAATCTGCTGGCTGGTGGACGCCATGCCTGCCGCCACGCCCTGCTCGCCCGGCCGGATGCCCAGCCCGGCGGCCACCCACATCGCCGTCCAGGTCATGCCCTGGCCAATACTCAGGATGAAAATCCCCGGCAGCAACGACCAGAACCCCGCCCCCGTCGGCAACGCCACACATACCAAAGCGATACCCACCGCACCCGCCAACTGGCCGCTGACCAGGGTGTTGCGCAACCCCAGCCGCGCCAATGAACGCTCCGCCAGCCAGATACCCGCGGTGCACACCAGCGTCGCCGGCAAAAACGCCAACCCCGCCTGCAACACGCTGTAGCCGTAGACCTGCTGGTAATACACCGCCAAAAAGTAGTACTGCACGCCAAAGCTGCTCATGAACACCGCCGTCAACACCATGGCCATGCGCAACTCGCGATAGCCCAACAAGCGTAGCGGCATCAGGGGATCACGGCCCCGGTGTTCGATCCACCCAAACAATCCGAGCAGCGCCAGCGCCAGGGCCATGCAGCCCAGGGTCGACGGTGCCGCCCAACCCCACTCCGGCCCCTGCACCAGGGAGAACACCAGCAAGGTGCCGCCCAGCGTCACGGTCAACGCGCCGCTGATATCAAAGTTGCGCCCGCGGGCCCGTTCGCCATCGGCAGGAATCCAGTAGCGCGCCGCCAGGGCACAGGCGCCGGCCAACGGCACGTTCACCAGAAACACCGCTTCCCAGCCCCACGCCTGGGTCAGCACGCCGCCGAGCAACGCGCCCAATGCCAGGCCCGCCGCAGACGCCGCGCTCCACACGGCAAACGCCCGATGACGCGCGGGCCCTTCGGCGTAGTGGGTGTTGATCAGCGCCAGCGTGGCCGGGAACAACAGCGCCCCGCCCACACCCTGCACCGCCCGCGCCAGCACCAGCAGCAAGGCGCTGCCACCGAGCACCGCCGCCAGGGAAGACAGCGCATACAGCGACTGGCCAAGCATGTACAAGCGCCGCTTGCCCAACAGGTCCGCCGCCCGACCGCCCAGCAACAGGAAGCCACCAAACGCCACGCTGTAGGCACTGACCACCCACTGCAATTGCTGGGCAGAAAACCCCAGGTGGCTGCCGATTTGCGGCAGCGCGACAAACACAATGGTCGCGTCGAGGGCGATGATCAGTTGCGCGGTTGCCAGCAGCAACAGCATCCGGCCAGAGGGTCGAGAAGAAGACATCACAGTGTCCTGCCTGAAAATGAGAGGCGCCAGTTTCTTTCATGCCCAACAGATGATAAATACCCCTATCACTCTTTCAGTAATGACTTTAATCATGGATCTGAATGCTGTTCGCCTGCTGGTGCGCGTCGCCGAAACCCGCAGTTTCACTCGCGCCGCCGGAGACCTGGGGCTGACCCAATCGGGCTTGTCCCGGGCCATTTCCCGGCTGGAAAACCAGCTGGGTGTGCGCCTGCTGCAACGCAACACCCGCAGCGTCAGCCTCACGCCCGACGGGCAGATGCTGTATGAACGCAGCGCGCCGCTGCTGGCGGAACTGGCCGAAGCCGAGCGGCAAATGCTCGACCGCCGTGCCTCACCGTCCGGTTTGCTGAAGATCAGCACGCCCTCGTTGTTTGGCCGCAAGGTGGTGATGCCGGTAATCGGCGAGCTGACCCTGCAATACCTCGATCTGCGCATTGAAGCGGTAATGACCGACCGCCTGGTGGACATCGTCGACGAAGGCTTTGACGCCTTGCTGCGCACCGGCGACATCCAGGACCAACGCCTGATCGCCCGGGCACTGCCACCGCTGCGCTGGGTCACCGTCGCCTCCCCGGCTTATCTCGCGCGTTTTGGTACGCCGCAGACCGTCGATGAACTCCAGGACCACAATTGCCTGACCGTACGTAACCTGCGCACCAGCCGGCTGGTGGACTGGCAGTTCATGCTCGATGGCAGGGTGCAGGACGTGAGTGTCGAGGGGCGGTTGATCTTTGATATCGGCGATGCGCTGGTGGACGGCGCGCTGGGCGGATTCGGCATCGCCCAGGTGATGGACTTTGCTGTGCGGGAAGATCTGGCGGCCGGGCGCCTTGTGCCCTTGCTGGAGGAATTTGCCGGGCGCAGTCGGGCGATATCGCTGGTGTATCCGCCATCGCGGCAGTACTCGCCGAAGTTGATGGCGTTTGCCGAGGCACTCAGCAAAGCCCAGTGGTAACACAACCTTTGTGGCGAGGGCGCTTGCTCCCGCTCGGCTGCGCAGCAGTCGTATATCTACCGACCAAGTGTATTGGCAGGAAACAATGGGACCGCTTCGCGCTCCAGCGGGAGCAAGCTCCCTCGCCACAAAACCAGGCTTTACCGGAAGAATTGGCACTGGGCTTAAAGCTGTCGCCCATCAATCGGCTCACCAATCGTCAGGAAATGCCCGCCCGCCACATGGTGCAAGGTACGCAGCGCATCCTGCCCTTCGAAATGCCAGCGACCGTCGCTGAATACGCGCTCATCAGCCTGAGCGGCCACCACTTCGGCGAGGAACAGATCGTAGGTCTGCTGGTTATGCGGTTCCGGCAGCAAGCGGCATTCCAGCCACGCCACGCAGCCTTCAAGCATCGGCGCTTCGGTGTGTTCGCCGCTGAACGTCTGCAAGCCATATGCGGCGAACTTGTCGGTCTCGCTGCCGGTGGTGTTGCCCACGGTCTGCACGATATCGGCCTGGGCCGCACACGGTACGTTGAGCACGAAAGTGCCGGCGCCTTCGAGCAGTTGCCGGGTCCAGGTGGCCTTATCCAGCACGACGGCGACTTTGGGCGGCTCGAAATCCAGCGGCATCGCCCATGCCGCGGCCATGATGTTGCGCTGGCCGTTGTGCGCGGCGCTGACCAGTACGGTCGGGCCGTGGTTGAGCAAGCGGTAGGCCTTGGACAGCGGGACGGGACGGCGATGGTTAGGGCTCATGGACGAAAGGCTCGGAAAAAAAACCTACGATACCTCAAGCATGAGCCCGGGTGACTAGCTGCTCAGTTGATTGGCGAATTGCCCTACAGCGCTGACCACTTTCTGGGCGCCGTCCTGGATCTCGACGATCACCGTGCCCGCCTCGGCCGCCAATGCCAGCCCTTGCTCGGCCTGCAGGCGGCCATCGGTCATCAGCGCCACTGCATCGCGGGCCATGTCCTGGTTCTGGCGCACCACGCCGACGATTTCCTCGGTGGCCTTGCTGGTACGCGACGCCAGTTGCCGAACCTCATCGGCCACCACCGCAAAACCACGGCCTTGCTCACCGGCACGGGCGGCTTCGATGGCGGCGTTGAGCGCCAGCAGGTTGGTCTGCTCGGCGATGCCGCTGATGGTCTTGACGATGCTGCCAATCACCTGGGACTGGGCGTTCAGCGCTTCAATGCCCTCACCCGCTTGCTCCATGTGCTTGGCCAGGTCGCGCATCACCTCCACCGCCTGGGTGACCACGGTGGTGCCGCGCTGGGCGCTGCTGTCGGTGTGCAGCGAGGTGCTGTAGGCGATGTTGGCCGCGTCGGCCACGGCCTGTTCCTGGTTGACCTGGTCGGTGATCACCGTGGCGAACTTGACCACTTTGTACAGCCGCTCGTTGGCGTCGAGCACCGGGTTATACGAAGCCTCCAGCCACACCACCCGCCCGTGGCTGTCCACTCGCTTGAAGCGGCCCGCGACGAATTCACCGGCGTTCAGGCGCTTCCAGAACTGCTGGTACTCGACGCTGCCGGCATCCTGCGGCTCACAGAATATCCGGTGATGTTTGCCCTGGATCTGCGCCAGGCTGTAACCCATGCCGTTGAGGAAACGGTCGTTGGCCGTCAGTACATTACCGTTGAGGTCGAACTCGATCACTGCCGTGGAACGCACCAGCGCGGTGATCAGGTTTTCGTGCTCGCGGGACGCCTCGATAGTGCGGGTCAGGTCGCTGGAGTACATCGAAATATTCTTGATACGCCCGTCACTGCCACGCACCGGTTGCACGATGGAGCGCAGCCACGCCTCATTGCCGTTGCCGCGCATCAGGCGTACGGAACCGGCGAAGTGTTCGCCACGCACCAGGGCGTTCGTGAAGCGCAGTTGAAAAGTGTCGTGCTTGACGTGCGCCGGCACCAGATCCTCGATCAGGCGGCCTTGCAGCTGGCTTGCCTGGTAAGCCATCTCTTGAAGGAAGATGGCATTGACGGACTCGATGCGCCCTTCGGGATCCAGGGTCAGGGCCATCATTTCGCTTTCCAGGCTCTCCTTGACCTGCTGCAAACTGGATAATTCTTCGCGAAGAGCAGACAGCTCCTGCTTGAGACGGGTGTTGAACATGGAGGCACCGGTGGGCAAATGAGGGCGGGATCTGACCTGCATCGGCGCTGCCGGCATTTTCTTAAGAGAGCTTTAGCCCATTGCCCAACTATATTTTTTCAGCCCCTCAACTGCCGTTGTTACGGCAGATGCCCATCACTTGGTAGTGGAGCGTGTTGAGCTTGCCGGTGGAGTCTTCGTAGGTCATGCGTGACGGCACTGCGCTGCACGAGCGGATCGGCGGCGTGACATTCACCACCTTGGCAATGTCCAGCTTCATGCCGTAGCGATACACCAGCACCTCGGGCGCGGGCTTGCCCTTTCTCGCGGCGTAGGCGGCCATGGCTTGCTCATTGTTTTGCATCAATTGGGCGAAGGTGCGGTCGCCTCCACCTTCGGCCATCGCGCCGGCGGAAACGATCAGGGCCAATGCAGCGACAGTGGTTTTCAGGGTATTCATGAGGGCGTCCTCGTCTGACTTATTGAATTAAAAGTTCAGAGCAAGAATAACTAACCAAGCCTGTCGCAAAGTTCACCGAAAGATTACTTATCCGTTATGTTTTATTGAAATTCCAAAATTGTAATCTGTGCGCCACCTCGCCGTTATCTCGTGTTTGCAACTATCTGCCCGGGCACCATCACAACAAGAATGCCCCATCGATAAGAAGCTGATAGCTGCCACTACCGAGGAGCGCTACATGAGCACTAACCGCACATTTTCACTCTCCATGATTGCCGCTCTGGCGGGGCTCACCCCGCTGTCAGGCATGGCCGTGGAAGATAAACCCGAAGGGTTTATCGAAGGCAGCACCTTGAACGTGCTGGCCCGCAACTTCTACTTCAACCGCGATGACCGCAAGGGCCAGTCGAGCCCCACCGGCAATGGCTATTCCGAAGCCTGGGCCCAGGGTTTTATCGGCAAGTTCGAATCCGGATTCACTCAGGGTCCGGTGGGTTTCGGCCTCGATGCGTTTGCGATGTATGGCCTGAAACTCGACTCCGGCACCGGTCGCAGCGGCGGCAAGGGCTCGTTCGGCGTACTGCCGGTAGACAGCGACAACCACCCCGAGGACGGCTACAGCAAGCTCGGCGGCGCGGTAAAAGTGCGCCTGCTGGATACCGTGATCAAGGCCGGTGACGTGTTCCCGCTGACCCCGGTGGTGGCCTACGGCGACTCGCGGGTGTTGCCGGAAAGCTTCCGTGGCGTCACCGCGCAAAACACCAGCATTGACGGCTTGAGCTTGCAGGCCGGGCACTTGAGCGGCATGAGCCAGCCTACTCAAAGCGGCATGGATAAAGGCTTCGCGACGTTTTATGCGGGCAAGGTGGATTCACCCTGGATCGGCTATGCCGGCGGCGACTACCAGGTGAACAAACACCTCAGCGTCAGCCTGTACACCAGCCGCCTGAAGGATGCCTGGGACCAGTACTACTTCGGCAGCGCCGCCAGCTACCCGCTGAACGATGACGTGTCGCTGTTTGGCGACTTCAACTATTACAAGGCCGTGGACGAGGGCAAGAAACGCCTTGGCGAGTTCGATAACAACATCTGGAGCGCCAGGCTCGGGGTCAAGGTCGGCGCCCACAGCCTGGCCCTGTCGCACCAGCGCAACAACGGCGATGACGACTTTGACTACCTGCGCATGTCGGACTCGATCTTCCTCAACAACTCGATCCAGTACAGCGACTTCAACTCGCCCAGGGAACGCTCGTGGATGCTCGCCTATAACCTCGACATGCAGGCCTTCGGCATTCCTGGCCTGACCTTCATGACCCGCTATGGCAAAGGTACCGGCGCCGACTACAGCAACGCCAACAGCGTGTACATGCGCCGTGACGCGGCCGGCGACCCGCTGACCGATCAACGCCGCTGGGAGCGGGATATCGAGGCGAAGTACGTGGTGCAGGGCGGTAACTTGAAAGACCTGTCGCTGCGTTTGCGCCAGGCGACCGTTCGCTCAAGTGCCTTTGAGTCGGACTTGGAAGAAGTTCGGTTGATTGTCGAATACCCATTGGCAATTCTGTAAATGAACACAACGGCAAATGCTTACATTCATTTGCCGTTGACTAACATCTGTTCACAAATTGAAGCCTGTCAGAACTGTAATATGCGCCTCACCTTCTCGTTAAGTTGCGCTTCATATACTGGTCACAACTAACGGCACACGCCTTATTTGGAGACACGTCATGAAGCCATCCCACCTGTTATTGATCAGTTTTCTCGGCGCCACTTCCACCCTCGCATTCGCCGACGACGGCGCCGACCGCTCCCGGCAGTTCCTCGCCGAGTTCCGCCAGCAACAGCAGCAGGTCCACGGTGAACAGTCCGTGGCCGAGACCGCGCCCGCCGACGCACAGAAGCAGTCGATCTGAACGGCGCACACCGAGCACATTCATCTCTGAAGCTTTTGTGTAGCTCCTTTGGAAAGAGATGAATTTTTAACGCCCCGGATGGGGCGTTTTTTTTGCCCGTCCGTTCTGCAACGCAACAACCAGTCACAAACTGGCTGATTGACCCTGTAGCTACTTCAGCCTTCAGGCTTCGGAAAATTCGAATTTCAGTCTCTCTCTATCAGTAAAAGGTAAATCCCCATGCGTATCCTTGTGGTTGAGGACGAGCAAAAAACCGCCGCCTACCTGCAGCAGGGCCTGACCGAAAGCGGTTACGTGGTCGACTGCGCCGCCAGCGGCGTGGACGGCCTGCACCTGGCCGGGCAACACGCTTATGAACTGGTGATTCTCGATGTAAACCTGCCGGCCAAGGACGGCTGGGAAGTGCTTGAGCAACTGCGCCGCGACAGCAACCAACGGGTGATGATGCTCACAGCCCGTGGCCGGCTGACTGACAAGATCAAGGGCCTGGACATGGGCGCCGATGATTACCTGGTCAAACCCTTCGAATTCCCCGAATTGCTGGCCCGGGTGCGTACGCTGTTGCGCCGCAGCGAGCACATACCGGTGCCGGAAGTCTTCCGCGTGTCGGACCTTGAACTGGACCCGCGCCGCCACCGCGCCTATCGCGGCACCCGGCGCATTGACCTGACCACCAAGGAGTTCGCGCTGCTGCATGTGCTGATGCGTCAGTCCGGCGAAGTGCTGACCCGCACGCAGATTATTTCCCTGGTGTGGGACATGAATTTCGACTGCGACACCAACGTGGTGGAGGTCTCCATCAGCCGTCTGCGGGCCAAGGTCGACGACCAGAGTGACGTCAAGCTGATCCATACCATTCGCGGCGTGGGCTATGTGCTGGAGGCCCGCCAATGAAAGCCAGCAGTCTGTCGATGCGCCTCGGGCTGACGGTGAGCCTGATGGGCGCGGGCCTGGTGGTGCTGCTCGCGACACTGGCCTACCTGGCGCTGACCCACGAGCTTGAGAAACTGGCGCGCAAGGGCCTGGAAAGCAAGATGGAGCAGATCCAGCACAGCCTCGCCCTCGGCCTGGACACCCGCGACATAAAAGCCCGCCCGCATTCGCTGATGGACCTGGTGATGGGGCATGACAATTTCTACCTGACCATCGTCGGCACCGCACCCGATGAAGCGGTGCTGCTAAGCGTCGGTGCCAAGCCACAGGAACCGTTGCTGACCGACTTCGCACCACGCCAGACCCTCGGTTACCTGAACTGGGACGACAGCAACGGCAACCAGGTGCTCAGCGCCTCCAGCCTGATGCGCCTGTCCAGCGGCGAACGCGTGCGGGTGCTGCTGTCCCTGGACCGCAGGGACGATCAGGCATTGCTCAGTGCTTACCTGCGTTCCACGGTGATCGCCCTGCCGCTGCTGTTGCTGCTGATCGGCATCGGCGCGTGGTGGGTGGTGCAACGCGGGCTCGCACCGCTGCAACAGTTCAGCCGCGTCGCGGCCAAGGTCACCACACAGGACCTGACCCACCGCCTGGCTGTGGATAACTTGCCCAACGAGTTGGGCGAGTTGGCGCAGGGCATCAACTTCATGCTGCAGCGCCTGGATGGCGGTGTGCAGCAGCTGTCGCAGTTCTCCGATGACCTGGCCCACGAGCTGCGCGCACCGCTGACCAACTTGATGGGCAAGGCCCAGGTGACGTTGTCCCGAGAGCGCCCGCCCGAGGAGTACAAGGCGGTGCTGGAATCCAGCACCGAAGAAATGGAGCGGCTGGCGCGGATCGTTTCCGACATGCTGTTCCTGGCACAGGTCAGCCACCCGGCGGCGCGGGTTTCGTTTGCACCCGTGTCCCTGGCCGATGAAGCGCGCCGGGTGATGGAGCTGTTTGCGTTGAGTGCCGAAGACAAGCAACTGAGCCTGAGCCTTCACGGTGATGCCTCGGTGCATGGCGACCGCCTGATGATTCAGCGGGCGATTTCCAACTTGTTGTCCAATGCCATCCGGCATACCCCGCACGCTTCCACGGTGTCGTTGCAGGTGGAAACCCACGGGCAGCAAGTCTCGCTGTCGGTGGGCAACCCGGGGCCGGGGATTGAAGCGCATCACCTGCCGAACCTGTTCGAGCGTTTCTACCGCGTCGACAGCAGCCGCGCCCGCTCCGAAGGGGGGACCGGGCTGGGGCTGGCCATCGTGCGGTCGATCATGACCCTGCATCAAGGCCGGGCAGAAGTCAGCAGCGAGCCCGGAGATTTCACTGTGTTTCGGTTGGTGTTTCCCCTTCATACCAACGCTATCTGCCAATAACTCATTGTGGTGAGGGAGCTTGCTCCCTCACCACAGGTTATTGGCCAGGCATCGGGCGGTCTTCCTGTTCTTCACGCCGGTGCGCCCAGTGATACAGCGCCGGCAATACCAGCAGGGTCAGCAGCGTCGACGAAATAATCCCGCCAATCACCACCGTCGCCAACGGGCGCTGCACTTCGGCGCCGGTGCCGGTGGCCAGGGCCATGGGGATAAACCCCAGCGACGCCACCAACGCCGTCATCAACACCGGGCGCAAGCGCGTCAGGGCGCCTTCGTTGATGGCCACCGACAATGAGCGCCCCTCTTCCCGCAGGTTGCGAATGAACGCAATCATCACCAACCCGTTCAGCACCGCCACCCCCGACAGCGCGATAAAACCCACGCCCGCCGAGATCGACAACGGAATGTCCCGCAGCCACAGCGCCATGATCCCGCCGGTCAACGCGAAGGGAATCCCGGTGAACACCAGCAGCCCGTCCTTGAGGTTGTTGAACATCATGAACAGCAACCCGAACACCAGCAGCAACGCCACCGGCACCACGATGCGCAAGCGCTCGGAAGCTTCCTTCAACTGCTCGAACTGGCCGCCCCAGGTGGTCCAGTAGCCCGCGGGGATTTTCACCTGAGTGTCGATGGCCGTCCCGGCTTCCTCGACAAACGAGCCGATATCCCGCCCACGCACGTTGGCGCTGACGATCACCAGGCGCTTGCCGTTTTCACGGCTGATCTGGTTGGGGCCGAGCACCAGGTCCAGGCTGGCGACTTCCGACAGCGCGATAAAACCCAACTGCCCCGCCGCGTTATTCGCCAGCGCCGGGATCGGAATCAACAACCGCGACAGGCCTTCGATATCGGTGCGCAGCGCGTCCGACAAACGCACGACCATATCAAAACGCCGGTCGCCTTCGTACATCGTCCCGGCCTGGCGCCCACCCACGGCGACGGCAATCGTGTCTTGCACATCGCCCACGTTCAGGCCGAAACGCGCAGCCTTGTCGCGGTCGATATTGATGGTCAGCACCGGCAGGCCGGAGGTCTGTTCCACCTTCACTTCCGAGGCGCCCTTGAGGGTTTGCAAGGTCTCGGCGATTTCCCCGGCGGTCTTGTTGAGCACCGCCATGTCGTCACCAAACACCTTCACCGCCACGTCACTGCGCACGCCGGAAATCAGTTCGTTGAAGCGCAGCTGGATCGGTTGCGACAGTTCATACACGCTGCCCGGCACAATCGCACTGGCGCGCTGGATGTCGGCGATGATTGCCTCGCGGGACTTCTTCGGGTCGGGCCACTGGTCCTTGGGCTTGAGCATCACGTAGCTGTCGGAGATGTTCGGCGGCATCGGGTCGGAGGCGATTTCCGCGGTGCCGGTGCGGGCGAATACCCGCTCGATTTCCGGCACCTCGGCCATCAAGGTCTTTTCCAGTTGCTGCTGCATCTGTACCGACTGCGTCAGGCTGGTGCCCGGCACCCGCAACGCTTGTTGGGCGAAATCACCCTCGCTGAGGCTGGGGATAAATTCGCTGCCCATGCGACTGGCCACCAGGCCCGACGCAACGATGGCCAGCACCGCCAGGCCGAACACCAGCGGCCGGCGCGCCATCACCCAATCCAGCACCGGCGCGTAGACACGGCGTGCGCTGCGCATCACCAGGTTTTCCTCTTCCTTGACCTTGCCGGTGACGAACAGCGCAATGGCCGCCGGCACGAAGGTCACGGACAGAATCATTGCCCCCAGCAGCGCGATCACCACGGTGAACGCCATCGGGTGGAACATCTTCCCGGCCACCCCGGTGAGGGCGAAGATCGGCAGGTACACCACCATGATGATCAGTTGCCCGAAGATCAGCGCGCGCCGCGCTTCCTTGGCCGCCGCAAACACTTCATGCAGGCGCTCGCTGCGGGTCAGCAATCGCCCGTGGCGCTGCTGGGCGTGGGCCAGGCGGCGGATGGCGTTTTCGACGATCACCACCGCGCCATCCACGATAATCCCGAAATCCAGCGCGCCGAGGCTCATCAGGTTGGCGCTGACCTTGTTGGTAAACATCCCGGTAAAGGTGAACAACATGGCCAGGGGAATCACCATCGCGGTGATCAGCGCAGCGCGGATATTGCCGAGGAACAGGAACAGCACTGCAACCACCAGCAGCGCCCCTTCGAAGAGGTTTTTCTTCACGGTGCTGATGGCTTTTTCCACCAGGTTGGTGCGGTCGTAGACGGTGACGGCCACCACACCTTCAGGCAGCGAACGGTTGATCTCTTCGAGTTTTTTCGCGACCGCCAGGGACACCGTGCGGCTGTTTTCGCCGATCAACATGAACACCGTGCCCAGCACCACTTCGCGGCCATTCTCCGTGGCGGCACCGGTACGCAGCTCGCGGCCAATGTCGACCTGGGCGACGTTGCGTACCCGAATCGGCGTACCGTCGGAAGTGGTGATGACGATGTTGGCAATGTCGTCGATGGACGCGACTTGCCCCGGCGCACGGATCAGCAATTGCTCGCCGCTGCGCTCGATGTAGCCGGCGCCGACGTTGGCGTTGTTGCGCTCCAGCGCCGTGACCAGGTCGCCCAAGGTCAGGTTGTAGGCCGCCAGGCGCTTGGGGTCCGGGGCGATCTGGTATTCCTTGGCAAACCCGCCGATGGTGTTGATCTCGGCCACCCCCGGCACGTTGCGCAGTTGCGGCTTGATGATCCAGTCCTGGATCACCCGCAGGTCGGTCGGCGTATAGGCTGAGCCGTCCTCCTTGCGCGCGCCGTCTTTCGCCTCCACGGTCCACAGGAAGATTTCCCCGAGCCCGGTGGAGATCGGCCCCATCATGCTTTCGATGCCATCGGGCAGTTGCTCGCGAGCCACCTGCAAGCGTTCGTTGACCAGCTGGCGGGCGAAGAACAGGTCGGTGCCGTCCTTGAAAATCACCGTGACCTGGGACAAGCCCGAGCGCGACAGCGAGCGGGTCTGCTGCAAGCCCGGCAGCCCGGCCATGGCGGTCTCGATGGGAAAGGTGATGCGCTGCTCGGTTTCCAGCGGCGAAAAACCCGCCGCCGCCGAGTTGATCTGCACCTGGACGTTGGTGATATCCGGCACGGCGTCGATGGGCAATTTCTGATAGCTGGCGATACCGACACCGGCCATCAACAGCACCGCCAGCAGCACGATGATGCGCTGCTCGATAGCGAATTGGATAAGGCGCTCAAACATGGGAAATCACTCGCAGGATCAATGGGCGTGCTCGGCCGAGGCCTTGCCCAACTCGGACTTGAGGATGAAGCTGCCGACGGTGGCCACCTGCGCGCCGGCGTCGAGGCCCTGGCGCACTTCGACGAAACCGTTTTCGCTGACGCCCAGTTCGATATGCCGGGTCATGAAGCCGTCGCTGGTGCGCACGAACACCGAGGGTTTGTCCTCGACGGTCTGGACCGCCTCCTGGGGGACGGTGACCTTGGCCGGGTAGGTGTCGGTGGCGACCTGCACGGAAACGAACAGCCCTGGACGCCACGAAGCGTCGGGGTTCGGCACCGTGACGCGTACGGTGGCGGTGCGGGTCTGCTCCCCCAGCAAGTTGCCGACATAGGCCACGGTTCCGAGCACTTCGGTGCCCATTTCCGAGGACGTGACCTTCACCGGTTTGCCGACCCGGACCTTGTTCAAATCCTTGGGGAACACGCCGAAGGTGACCCACACCTGGGACAGGTCCGACAGGGTGAAGGCGTTGCTGGTCTCGCTCACCACTTCGCCGACACCCAGGTGTTTTTCCACTACTACGCCGTCGAACGGCGCCCGCAGTTCGTAGCGATTGCCGCCGACCAATACAGCGCTGCCGCTCAGGGCATTCATCTTTTGCCGGGCATTGTTCAGGGCGATTTCGGCCTCTTGCAGCGCCTGGCGCGCCAGCAGGTAATCCTGTTCGGCGGAGATCCTGTCCTGCCACAACTGGCGCTCGCGCTGGAAGGTGGTGCGGGCCAGTACCACCCGGCGCTCACTGGCCGCCAGTTCACTGCGCTGATCGGAAATCTGCTGGCTGGCGATCACCGCGAGCAGCTCGCCCTTCTTCACCGATTGGCCGAGGTTGACCTGCACCGACTCCACCACGCCGGCAGCACGCGGGACGATGTGGGAGGTGCGGTCTTCGTCGAAACGCACCTCGCCCGGCAGCGAAAGCACAGTGCTGATCTGCCGGGATTGCGCCGGGGCCAGTTGAATACCGGCGGCCTGGACCTGCTGTTCGGTCAGCTCGATCTTGCCTTCTTCTTCCGCCTCTGCCGCACCGCTGATGGCCGGCCACGCCAGCATCAGCGCAACGGCCAGCGCCATCCTGTGTTTGTTGTTCATGGAACGCTCCTGAAAAAATCAAAACCGGGCAAGGTCGCCGTAAATCCGTTCGATGCGCACCCAGGCTTCGGTGGCCTGGGCGGTCGCCGCGAGGTATTGGGTGCGGGCCGCAATCAAGGTGCGCTGGGCGTCGAGTACGTCGAGGAAGTTGAACTTGCCCATCTCGAAACCGCGGGTGGCGCTGTCCACCGCGCTTTGGGCGGCGGGCAGGATCTGTTGGTTGAACGAGCGCACTTCGGTATTCGCGGTTTGCCAAAGGTCCAGGGCCTGGCGGGTTTCGGTGCGCAGGCGCAGTTCGGCGGCGTTGCGCAGGTCGCGGGCCTGGTCGGCACGGCGACTCGCGGCCAGCACGTTGCCCTGGTTGCGGTTGAACAGCGGGATCGGCATCGACACGCCCACCACGTTGACCCGCTCGCGCACGCTGGCGTCGTATTGGCTGCCGATGGACACGTCGAGGTCGGGAATGCGCTGGGCTTTTTCCAGGCCCAGGGCCGCTTCGCCCTGGACGATTTGCAGCTCGGCCAGGCGCAGTTCGGCGGTCTGTTCCAGGCGCGCCAGCAGCTGCGCGGGCGACGGTAATGCCGGGGCGGCCTGGGCTTGGGTGGCGACGGCCTGGAAATCGGTGCTGGCCGCGCCAGTACTGGCGGCGAGACGCCGGTAGGCATCGGTCAGGCCCATCTGCGCGCGGTTGAATTCCAGGCGGATTTCCGAGAGTTGCACCTGGGCCCGGGTGGCTTCCACCGGGGACGTTTTGCCGGCGGTGACGCGACCATTGGCCACCACTAGGCCGCGCTCGGCCAATGCCACTGAGCGCTGGGCCAGGTCGAGGCGTTCCTGGGCGCGAAGTGCACCGTAGTAACCGTCGATGACCTCCGCTCGCAGACCGTTGCGGCGCTGTTCCAGAGTGAGTGCGGCCGCCTCCTGGGCACGGGTGGCGACATCAATCCGGGCGCCGCGCTTGCCACCCAGCTCCAGGGTTTGGCTCAGTTTTACGGTGGTGGTGCGCGAGTTGCGGCGGGTGTCTTCGGCGTCCCAGGAGGCCACCGGATTCGGGATCAAACCGGCCTGCTGGCGACCGCCTTGGGCGATGTCGATTTCCCACTGCGCAGCGGCCATGTCGGGGTTGTTGGCGAAGGCGGTTTGCAGGGCCGATTCGAGGGTCAGGGTTTGCGCGTTTGCGCCCTGGACCGTCATCAGCAACAGCACCGAAGCGCCGATAAATGTGCGGACAAAAGTTGGCATAACAAGAGTTCCATGCCCATGAATTAACCGGTGGGCAATGTAACTTTCGGTACTTATCAGAGGAGTGGCCAGAACATTACAAATCCGTTAGCAACGGCTCTGGCGCGGGCTTTTGCTTTAAGCTCCGGGCAACTTTTCCACTGCCCAGCGGGATCCTCGACATGCGTATTCTGGTTATCGAAGACGAACCTAAAACCGCCGATTATCTACACCAGGGATTGAGCGAAAGTGGCTATATCGTCGACTGTGCCGCCACCGGCGCCGACGGCCTGCATTTGTCTCGCCAGCACGCCTACGACCTGGTGATGCTCGACGTGAATTTGCCGTTGATGGATGGCTGGGACGTGCTGCAACGCATCCGCCAGAACAGCAGCACCCGCATCATGATGCTGACCGCCCAGGGCCGCCTCTCCGACCGGATCAAGGGCCTGGACCTGGGCGCCGATGATTACCTGGTCAAGCCGTTTGAGTTCCCCGAATTACTCGCGCGGGTGCGCACCTTGATGCGCCGCAGCGTGCATTCGCCGGTGCCGGATGTGTTGCGGGTGGCCGACCTGGAATTGGATCAGGGCCGCCACCGGGCGTTTCGCGGTTTGCAGCGCATCGACCTGACCACCAAGGAGTTCGCCCTGCTGCACCTGCTGATGCGCCAGAGCGGCGTGGTGCTGTCGCGCACGCAAATTATCTCGTTCGTGTGGGACATGAACTTTGATTGCGACACCAATGTGGTGGAAGTGTCGATCCGCCGCCTGCGGGCAAAGATTGATGACCCGTTCGAGCGCAAGTTGATCCATACCTTGCGCGGCGTGGGGTATGTGCTGGAAGACCGTGAGTGACGGTCAGGCATGCACCTCGTCATGCTCGTCATGCTGAAAACCTTCGCCCTCGATCTGGATCGTGGCGTGGGAAATATCGAATTGTTCATGCAGTAACTCCGTCACCTGGCTGAGGATCTGTTGCTCGCTGCCTTGAGCAGAATCCGCCACCAGATGAGTACTCAGCACATTTTTGCCGCTGGTGAGGGCCCAGATGTGCAGGTCGTGCACGTCCTTGACCCCGGGAATGCCGCGAATTGCCTGCTCCACCTTGTCGATATCAATGCCATCCGGCACACCTTGCAGCAGCACGTTCATGCTTTCCTTGAGCAGCGTCCAGGTGCGGGGCAATACCCAGAAGCCAATCGCCGCCGCCACCACCGAATCCACCCAGCCCCAGCCGGTGTACATGATCACCAGCGCCGCGATGATCACGCCGATGGAGCCGAGCATGTCGCTCCAGACCTCCAGGTAAGCGCCCTTCACATTCAGGCTTTCGCCGCTGGCCGCACTCAGCAGGCGCATGGAAATCAGGTTGACGATCAGCCCCAGCACCGCGATCACCAGCATGCCGGTGGACTGGATCTCGGCGGGCGCCTGCAAGCGTTGATACGCCTCATACAGGATGTAGAACGCCACGCCGAACAGCAGCAGCGCATTAAACGCTGCCGCCAGGATCTCGAAACGCGCATAGCCGAAGGTGCGCTTGCGGTCGGCGGCGCGTTTGGCGACCTGGATCGCCACCAGGGAAATCCCTAGCGCCAGGGCGTCGGTCATCATGTGCGCGGCATCGGACAACAGCGCCAGGCTGCCGGTGATAAAGGCGCCGATCACCTCGGCGATCATAAAGCTGCCGGTCAGTGCCACTGCGATCCATAACAGCCGTTCGTGGCCAGCGCGTACCTGGGCGTGGCTGTGTCCTGCGCTCATGAAATATCCTCGTGGGTGGTCGTCCGGTTGATCATAGAGCTCTAGGCCAAAACCACCGGCACGAGTTGCAAAATTGTCATCTCGCCGTCAGCTGAGCGTTAAGCCATACGCACCAAAATTGAACATGAACGCTCTGGAACCGTTGTATCAGGTATGCTTTTCGAGCAGGAAACAAAAAGAAACATATTAGCCAACCTGTTCGATAAGGAGTCCCGTTTTGGAGTTATCGACTGCCGCGTGGATGGTTCACGACACCCGCCTCATGTTCTGCGTATTACTGGCCATCGCCAGCATCATTGTGTTGATCAGCGCGACCAAGCTGCCGCCCTTCCTGTCGATCCTGATCGGTACGTTTATCGCCGGTGTCGGCGCGGGCTTGCCGCCGGAAGAAGTGGCCAAGGCCTTCAGCAAAGGCGCCGGGGCGATCCTCGGTGAAGCCGGGATCATCATTGCCCTGGGCTCGATGCTCGGCGCGTTGATGGCCGAATCCGGCGCTGCCGACCGTATCGCCACCACCCTGCTGGGGTTGGGCAAGGGCAAGTCGTTGCCCTGGGTGATGGCGCTGGTGGCGATGGTGATTGGCTTGCCGCTGTTCTTCGAAGTGGGCCTGGTGATGATGGTGCCGATCATCTTTGTGATGGCCAAGCGTTCGAACCAGCCGCTGCTGAAAATCGCGATCCCGGCGCTGGCGGGGATGACCACCCTGCACGCCTTAATGCCGCCGCATCCGGGGCCGCTGATTGCGGTCAGCGCGTTGCACGCCGACCTGGGCCTGACCATGTTGCTGGGCTTTTGCCTGGCAGTGCCGGCCGTGATTCTGGCCGGCCCGCTGTACGGCAACTGGCTGTCCAAGCGCATGCACGTGGATGAGCCGGCCGACATTGGCGCGCTGTTCAGCGCACCGCCCAAGGCGCCGCGCCAGCCGAGTTTTGGTGTGTCGCTGCTGATCATCCTGTTGCCGGTGATCCTGATGCTCGGCAGCACCCTGGCCAAGGTTGCCATGTCGCCGGAAAGCCCGGTGGCACTGACCTTGAAGTTCCTCGGTGAGCCGTTGATCGCGCTGGGCCTGGCGGTGATTGCCGCGGTGATCTGCCTGGGCTGGGCCAGCGGCATGCCGCGGGCCGATGTCGGCAACACCCTGCGCAAGGCGCTGGCGCCGATCGCGGTGCTGCTGCTGACCATCGGCGCCGGTGGCGGGTTGAAGCAAACCCTGCTGGATGCCGGCGTAAGCCAGACCATCAGCAAGGTGGCCGAAGGCGCGCACATGCCGTACCTGTTGCTGGCCTGGTTGATTGCGGTGGCGCTGCGTCAGGCCACGGGGTCGGCGACCGTCGCCACCACGACAACGGCGGGCATCCTGGCGCCGATGATGGCGGGGTTGGCGGCGACGCAAAGCTCACTGGTCGCCCTGGCGATTGGTGCCGGCTCGGTGTTCTTCTGCCACGTCAACGATGCCGGCTTCTGGATGGTGCGCGAATACTTCGGCTTGCAGCTGAAACAGACGATCTGGGTGTGGTCGGTGTTGCAGACCATTGTGTCGGTGGTGGGCCTGGTGGGCACATTGCTGATGTGGCACTTCCTGACGTAATGATCGTTCCCACGCTCCGCGTGGGAATGCATCCCGTGACGCTCCGCGTCACACAAGCGGACGCGGAGCGTCCAGGGAGGCGTTCCCACGCAGAGCGTGGGAACGATCAGGTAGGTTGGCGCTTGCCAAAATGCGCCGCACTCACTGCGCCCACCGCGCCCATCACCACGCAATACCCCACGCAGATCCACGGGCTGGTCGGCATCAACGCGATCAACATCAGCGGCGTGGTACTCGCCCACAGCGCATAGGCAATGTTGTAGGTGAAGGAAATCCCCGAGACGCGCACCTGCGCCGGGAACAGGTTGACCATCACCGACGGCACCGCGCCCACCACCCCGCAACTCAAGCCGGCAATTGCATACGCTGCGCCCAGCCACACGCCACCCGCGATCAGGCTCGCATAGAGCACGGCAACCCCCACCGGCAGCAAAAGGCTGTAGACCAACACTGCGCGCCAGGCGCCGATGCGGTCCACCAGCAGCCCGGCCAACACGCAACCGATATTCAGGAACACGATGCCCAACGCGCTCAGGGCGAAGGTGTGGCTGGGGCTCATGCCGAAGGTTTTCTGCATCATGGTCGGGGTGATCACCACCAGTACGACGACGGCCGAGGTGAGCACGCAGGTGAGGATCATCGCCGGCAGCAGCGCGCTGCGATGTTCCCGCAGGACGGTACGCAGCGGCAGTTCGGCGCCGGCCTGGCGACGGGCCTGCATTTGCAGGAACACCGGGGTTTCGCTGAGCCAGCGCCGCAGCCAGACACCGATCACGCCGAACACGCCGCCGAGCAGGAACGGGAAGCGCCAGGCGTAGTCGAGGATTTCGGCCGGGGTGAAGATTTGCGCCAGCAGCGTCGCGGTCAGCGCGCCGAGCAGGTAGCCGAAGGTCAGCCCGGCCTGGAGGAAGCCCAGGGCATAACCACGATGGTTGTCCGGAGCGTGTTCGGCGACAAACACCCAGGCGCTGGGCACTTCCCCGCCCACTGCCGCACCCTGGAGGATGCGCAGCGCCAGTAGGATCAACGGTGCGAAATAACCGATGTGTGCGTAGGTGGGCAT
This sequence comes from Pseudomonas sp. 21615526, assembly GCF_013386245.1. Lineage (NCBI taxonomy): Bacteria > Pseudomonadati > Pseudomonadota > Gammaproteobacteria > Pseudomonadales > Pseudomonadaceae > Pseudomonas > Pseudomonas sp. 21615526. The sequence continues at coordinate 45,416 of NZ_JACAOM010000003.1, forward strand.
GATGCCGATCAGCAGGCACGGCAGCGCCATCATCAGGATGCTCAGGCTGAACACCCGTTTGCGCCCCAGGTGATCGGCGAAGTGTGCCATCAGGATTCCGCCCAGCGGGCGTGCCAGGTAGCCCGTGACGAAGATGCCGAAGCTTTGCAGCAGGCGTAGCCACTCGGGCATTTCCGGCGGGAAAAACAGCTGGCTGAGGGTGAGCGCGAAAAATACGAAGATGATGAAGTCGTAGATTTCCAGGGCCCCGCCCAGGGCAGCCAGGCCCAGCGTCTTGTAGTCGGAGCGGGAGAAACGCTGCGCCTGTGGATAAGAGGTGGCAATCATGGAAAAGCTCGGCAGACAAACAAAATGGCCTGCAGGTTATGAGCTGGGCCCGGTGATGGCAATCTCGCCGGATATATTTGCTTTACTCATTGATCAATGAAGATAACTACATTCCCAAATGAATAGCCGTAGAGGAACATGCAGCAAAACTGCCGCCCCCATAATAAATACAAATAGAGGTACTGAACGTGGCCGATGCTATCGAAGACAGCCGCTACGCCCGATTCGCCCTGCGTTGTTCAAACTTCGCCGAGCGCTGGTTCCCTGACTCCTGGGTGTTTGCCGCCCTCGCCGTGATCATTGTCGCCGTGGCGACCCTGGGCATGGGCGCCGCGCCGACCGAGGCCGCCAAGGCGTTTGGTGACGGTTTCTGGAGTTTGATCCCGTTCACCATGCAAATGGCCTTTGTGGTGATTGGCGGTTACGTGGTCGCCAGCTCTCCGCCCGCCGTAAAGTTGATCGACCGCCTGGCGCGCATCCCGAAGAACGGCCGTTCTGCCGTGGCCTGGGTGGCGCTGATTTCGATGGTCGCCTCGTTGCTCAACTGGGGCCTGTCCCTGGTGTTCGGTGGTTTGCTGGTGCGTGCGCTGGCCCGGCGTACGGATTTGCGCATGGATTACCGCGCGGCCGGTGCTGCGGCCTACCTCGGCCTGGGTGCCGTTTGGGCGCTGGGGCTGTCGTCGTCAGCGGCGCAGTTGCAGGCCAACCCGGCCAGTTTGCCGCCGTCGATCCTGTCGATCACCGGGATGATCCCGTTCACCGACACCATCTTTCTGTGGCAGTCCGGCGTGCTGTTGCTAGCGCTGATCGTGGTGTCGCTGATCATCGCCTACGCCACCGCGCCCGGGCCGAGCTCCGCCCGTGACGCCAAGGCTTGCGGTATCGACCCGGCCTTCAACATGCCCAAGCCGCAACCGCCGACCCGTCCGGGCGAGTGGCTGGAGCACAGCCCGTTGCTGACCATCCTGCTGGCGTTGCTGGCCGCCGGTTGGTTGTTCCATGAATTCTCGACCAAGCCGGCGATCAGCGCGATCTCGGGGCTGAACACCTATAACTTCCTGTTCCTGATGGTCGGTGCCCTACTGCACTGGCGTCCGCGCAGTTTTCTCGATGCGGTGGCCCGTGCGGTACCCACCACCACCGGGGTGCTGATCCAGTTCCCGCTGTATGGCTCGATTGCCGCGCTGATGACCGTGGTGAAAGGCAGTGACGGCGCGACCCTGGCGCACCATATCTCGACCTTCTTCACCTCGATTGCGTCCCACGACACCTACGCGCTGTTGATGGGCGTGTACTCGGCGGTGCTGGGCTTCTTCATTCCTTCGGGCGGCGGCAAGTGGATCATCGAGGCGCCGTACGTGATGCAGGTCGCCAACGACCTGGAATATCACCTCGGCTGGGCGGTGCAGATCTACAACGCCGCCGAAGCGCTGCCTAACCTGATCAACCCGTTCTATATGCTGCCGCTGCTGGGCGTGCTGGGGTTGAAGGCGCGGGACTTGATCGGCTTTTCGTTTGTGCAGTTGCTGGTGCATACGCCGCTGGTGTTGTTCCTGCTGTGGGCGTTGGGCACGACGCTTAAATATTTGCCGCCGGTGATGCCATAGGGCAGCTGCCAGTAACCTTTCTGATCAAACGCGTCGGGGTTGTCCCACTCACTACGGTGGCAACCCCTGATTTCTGCCGCCAACGCCTTTGATTAACCTGATTCGGATAACGCCTCACACCCCCCAAGGAAAATCCGATGACGCCCCTATCCAAATCGCTGGAAGAGTTGATCAATGCTATTTACAAGGACGGCAACGTGTCGTTCGTTGAGTACCAGGGCTTGCGCGACAATGCCGATTGCCGCATGGCCACTGTTATCAAGGAGTTTGGCCTGCACAACAACGTGACGGCGTTCCAGAAAGCCATGGATGTGGCCATGCAACTGCTGCAGTCCTGCGTCATCGATGCCAAGAAAGCCAAGCTGACTGACACGGGCGAAGCCATCGTCAAGGATGCGCTGGCGTCCCAGGTAGAGTACTTGCGCGCCGGCAGCCAATTGGCACTGCGCTTGTTATGAGTGGCCTGTAGCGTTCAAGGCACTGTCTTCGTTCCGTCACATTGCATTGCTACCGTCCTGCGAAATATCTTGCAACATTCAACCAGCAGGAACTCCCAGCAATGAGCGACGAGCACAAAGACCGCCCTTCCCAAGACATTGAAGCCAAACCGCCAGTCGACACCAGCCGGCGGCGCTTCCTGGGAGGCGCGGCCGTGCTGGGCGTGGGTGCGACCCTGAGTGCCTGCGGCAATACCAGCGAGGCACCCGGCAAGCCGGTGGATCGCCCGCTGACGCCGCAAGAGCTGGACAAGGCCTTGCACGAACAGGTTAAAACCGTGGTGGTGATCTACGCCGAAAACCGCAGCTTCAACAACCTGTTTGCGGATTTCCCCGGGGTCGAGAAACCATTGTCGGCCCTCGCCCCTGCGGACTATCAGCAGCGCGACCGCGACGGCAGCCTGCTGAGCACCCTGCCCCCGACATGGGGCGGCGTGTTGCAAGTTGGCCCGCAGACCGTGGATGGCGTCACGTACCCCAGCGAAGTGCAATACCAGGAAAACCTGCCCAACGCTCCGTTCGCCCTCAAAGGCCCGAATGGCGAAGACCAGCCCCTGAGCCTGGTGACCCGGGATTTGTGGCACGTGTTCTATCAGAACCAAATGCAGATCAATGGCGGTAAAAACGATGCGTTCGTCGCCTGGGGCGACTCCGGCGGCCTGCTGATGGGCCATTACGCCCAGAGCCGTTACGCCCTGCGCTTGTGGGACGTGGCGAAGGAGTTTGTGCTCTGCGATAACTTCTTCCAGGGCGCGTTTGGCGGCTCGTTCCTCAACCACCAATACCTGATCAGCGCCACCCCGCCGGTGTACCCAAACGCTGCGCAATCGGTGGCCAAGGCACAGATCGCCACGCTGCAAAGCGACGACCCGACCGACCCGCGCCTCAAGCCTCTGGACAAGTCCCCGGCCAGCGCCATGACCGGCCCGCCGCAATTCGGCCCCAGCGCACTGACCCCGGACGGTTTCGGCGTGAACACCCTGGCCCCGCCTTACTGGCCTACCTGGATTCGCGACCCCGAGCGCCCGGATTACTCCAAGCCCGACTTGCCTAACGTGCTGGTGCCACAAACCCACGAGCACATCGGCGACAAACTGTCGAAAAAGAACGTCGACTGGGCCTGGTACGCCGGTGCGTGGCAAGCAACGCTGGATCAGTTCAAGGACTCGGGCGGCATTCCGAAGATTCCGAACTTCCAGTACCACCACCAGCCCTTCAACTACTTCAAGCAGCAAGGCCCGGAAAACCCGGCTGAGCGCAATAAACGCCTGCGCGATGGCGGCCTGGGGGATGACGCCAGCACCAACAAGTTCTTCGCCGATGCCCAGGCCGGCAAGCTGCCTGCGGTGACCTTCTACAAACCCCAGGGCAACCTGAATATGCACGCCGGTTACGCCGACGTCGCTTCGGGCGACCGGCATATCACCCGCGCCTTGAAGGTGCTGCAGGAAAGCCCGCAGTGGAAGAACATGGTGGTGATCGTCACCGTCGATGAAAACGGCGGCTGGTGGGACCACGTTGCACCGCCAAAAGGCGATCGTTGGGGCCCGGGCACGCGGATTCCGGCACTGGTGGTCTCGCCGTTCGCGCGCAAGGGCACGGTGGACCATACCGTCTACGACACCGCGTCGATCCTGCGTCTGATCACCCGGGTGTTCCAGCTGGAAACCCTCGACGGGCTCAAGCAGCGTGACGACGCCATGACCGCGCGCGGCCAAAAGCCCATGGGGGATTTGAGCAACGCCCTGCACTTCCCGGTGTAGACGCATTTGCTCAAAAGCGACAAGCTCGCAGTTTTTCTACGCGCTTTTCCCGGTCAACCGCTACTGTGTGAGGGTGGGCATTCACCCCGCGTAGACGGGCTTTCGCTGACAGGGAACCATCCATGTTCAAACTCTCCAGGTTGTCCTTCACCCTGGCCGCACTGACCTTGAGTGCGGTCGTACAGGCTGATATCACCGTACCGCTGGGTACCCCGCAACGGGTCACCCAGTTGTTCGCGTACCCGAACAATTGCAGCGTCATCTGTTTTCGTCCCTGGACGCTGGAACAGACCGTCGAGCACTACCTGAACCAGAGCCTGCAACGCGACGGTTACAGCCGGGCCAAAGTCAGCGTCAAGACCGAGCATGACCAGGTGCTGGCCACGTTCAGCGGTGTGCCAGACGGTTATGGCCAGCCGTTGACCACCTTGCTCGATACCGCCGACCTGGCTTACCAGGGCGCCAGCAAACTCAATGGTGATGGCAAATGGCAGTTCAACTGGTACCTGTTCCTGCCGCTGGGCATGGCCCTGGAAAACCGCAAGAGCATCGAGCTGCTGCACTTCCCGCCGGATTATTCCCTGACCCACTTCCAGGACTACCTGGAGTCGGCCACCACCGACCGCTGGGCGACCTTGCTCACGGCCAACGGCATCCCGGCGACCCAGACGCCGGAATACCAGACCATCATCGACATCGCCCCGATCGCCGCCCCTGCCACGGCGGGCAAGGACCTGGAAGGTGTGTACGGTTACTTCACCGACTATCAGACCCGGATGGTCAAGGAGCTGAGCCAGCACGCGGGCGGCGCGTTGCCGATGGTGGCCTTCGGCGCGCCGGTGCGCAGCTGGATCAAGCAGCAATACGGGCAAACCGTTGCCGTACTGGGCCTGGCGCAAATCAGCCCGGCCGTCGGGAGCCAGGTCGCCGTACTGGGCGCCAATCACCCGAGCTACATCTGGTATGCCGCCAACCCCGACACCTACGACGGTGACGAGCAAAAGGCCGACGAGGCCGGTTTGAAGGTGATGGGCCAGGACTTGAGCGCCGCCTGCTGGCAGGCCTCGATGGGCCAGAAGCCCGCCAGCGATCCGAATGTGCAGCTCAAAGGCTGCATGAACACCTGGCAGGTAACGCGCAAGGAGCAGACCTGCGAACTGTTCTACACCTCTATCCGCGAGCTGACGCCCGATCAAGCGAACGCCAAGTGTGCCCAGCCGGCGATCAAGACCCAGCTGAGGCAATTGAAAAGCGCAGTGCCAGAACCGGCGATTGAAGCACCGGCGCTCTGAAGCAGGCTGCCAGAAGGGCATTTTCCTACATAAAAGATAGCCAATTTCTACTGTCAGATTTGACAGTAGAAATTGGTTCCCACTTAAGCGAGTCTTGAGCCGCGCCCATCCGCTGCAAGACTGGCAGTCAAGACACCACCGGCAGGTCGATGCAGCCCCTCCTGGAGAGTCATGAAAACTCAAGCCATGGACAAGGCTAAAACCGCTGTGAGCAAGTGTCTTTACCCGTTCGCGACCGCCCTCGCCGAACACGGCTACCCCCGCGCTCGCGACTATGAAGTGGTGCGTACCCGAGACGGTTCAGGCGACGGAATCAAGACCCGCGTCGCCTTTGACAGCCGCCTGTGTATCGCCAGGGTGTCCGGCTACGCATTGAATGAGCGGCGCCTGCATACGGTGCAGATGTCCTCGCGTATCCACTTGTACGACCCTTGGTTCAGCGGCCTGCTTTCGCATTCATGCAACCCGAACGCGTTTCTCGACATGACGTACCTGGAACTGTGGTCCGTTCAACCCATTCCCGCTGGCGCCCTGCTGACCATGGATTACGCCCACACCGAGGACGTATTGTTCCGACAGTTTCGCTGCCAGTGCGGCGAGCTCAACTGTCGGGGCTGGATCACCGGCATGAAGGAGCCGTTGAATCCCGAGGGTCAGCAATTCATGGAGCAGTGGCGCGAACGCAAAAGCCCTTAGACCGCACCCAGCGGGCGCAGGCGGTATTGCGGCGGCAGTTGCTCGAAGCCACTGATGGTGGTGTTCAGGCTTTTCCAGCGGCCGTCCTTGATCCCGTAAATGCAGCCATGAACCGACAGGCTCTGCCCGCGGTGCCAGGCGTTCTGCACGATGCTGGTGTGGCCGACGTTGGCCACCTGCTGGATCACGTTCAGTTCGCACAGGCGGTCTACGCGTTCCTCTTCCGTGGGCAACTGGGCCAGCACGTCGCGGTTTTCGTAGTACAGGTCACGGATGGTGCGCAGCCAGCCGTCGATCAGGCCCAACTGGTTGTCCTGCATCGAAGCTCGTACGCCACCGCAGCCGTAGTGGCCGGTCACCAGGATGTGTTTGACCTTGAGCACGTCGACTGCGTACTGGATCACCGACAGGCAATTGAGGTCGGTGTGCAATACCACGTTGGCCACGTTGCGGTGCACAAACAGGTCGCCAGGCAGCATGCCGACGATCTCGTTGGCCGGCACGCGGGCGTCGGAACAGCCGATCCACAGGTATTCCGGGGTTTGCTGGCGGGCGAGCTTGGCGAAGAATTCGGGATCTTCCTGTTTGATCGCATCCGCCCAGCGTTCGTTGTTATCAAGCAAGTCTTGTAGTTCGTTCATCAGGGAAAGCCTCAGGAATGATGCGCAGTTTTGACACTCGACCGCCCGTCCGGGTCACGCCAACAATAAAGATAGCCGGCGGCAATTTCTTGAATCTTGGGGAGCCATGCCTGTCCACACACTATAAGCCCCACAGTATGAGGAATCGCCATGACTGAATCACGACGTCCCTACGGCGCTACACAGCCGGAACCGATTGATGACAACGAAGATCGCATGGGCGAAATGCGCGAGCTGGATTTTGACAAGGAGGAGCCGACTGCGGAAATCGGCGACGAAATTCCGCCTCGGGAGCGTGAGCACCTGATGCCCGACGAACGGGTGCGCGAAGCCGGGATGACCGGTGCTTCCACTGACGATCATGATTCAACCGATGATGACATGAGCCCGGAAACGCTGATCCATGAGGATGGCGCGCGGGATGCGCAGGAAGCAGGTGAAGACCATCCGGCGGATTACGATTTGAGTATCGTCGATGAAGACGAGATCGGCGGCGGCAATGGCCTGGATGAGGCCGAGTTGGCCGATATCGATCCAGTAGACGGCAACCGCTGACACCCTGCCGAACTGAATGTGGGAGCGGGCTTGCTCGCGAAGGCGGTGTGTCAGTCATTACATCTGGCGACTGGACCATCGCCTTCGCGAGCAAGCCCGCTCCCACCAAGCCCGCTCCCACATTGGGCCCTGTGTTTAGTCGACCAGGGTGCAGGCCATCACGACCGCATCTTCGCGGCCACCGACGGCGGGGTAATAATCCCGCCGACGGCCAATTTCGTTGAAACCATAACGCTCGTACAGCCGGAACGCGCCGGTGTTGCTGTCGCGCACTTCCAGGAAACATTCCCGCGCCTTGGCCTCGTAGGCCCTGGACATCAGGTGCTCCAGCAAGCTCAAGCCCAGGCCACGGCCCTGGTTTTCCGGCTTGACGGTGATGTTCAGCAAATGCGCTTCATCGAGGATGATCTGCACCACCCCGTGGCCCACCTGCTGCTCACCTTCGAACATCAGCCAGATCTGGTACTTGCCCAGCCCGTCGAGAAAAATCCCGCGGGTCCAGGGGTGGCTGAACGCTGCGTATTCGATCTTCAGTACAGCGTCGAGGTCCGCCTCGGTCATCGGGCGGAAGGATAAAGCTTCACTCATCGGTACTTTTCCAGCGCGCCATCAGCCGGCGCATGGCTTGCCAGACATCAGCCTTACGCTGTGGCTCTTCCATTAATAGTTCCAGGCCCGGCAGGGCCCAGACGGAGCCCAGGCCTTCGACCTGCAGTTCGCGGTACCAGGCCTCGGCATTCGCTTCGCCGGCAAAACGCACGGCGGGCAGGCCGATCAGCCACAGGCACACGCAGGGTTCGTCTTCCAGGCGCGCCGAGACAAAACCTTGCACAAAATCCCGTGCAGCTTCCGGGCCCTGGTCCATGGTGCCCCGGGCCAGCAGCGGCCAGCGCACCGGCTCGCCAACGATTTGCGGACTGTCGGGCAGGCCGGCGGCGCGCAACATGTCCTTGAGCAGCAGATAGGCCGGGTCGCGGGCCTGGAAGCGCTCGCCTGTGGGTAACTCCACCAGCAGCAGGCATCGCCCGGCCCGCAGCAGTTGCAGGGCAAAGCGTGGCGGCGGTACGACCGGAGCCTTGACCACGGCAGGCGCCTCTTCGGCGACGACCGGCTTGGCCACCGGCGACGGGCGCGGCACTTCGACCTTTGGCCGGACCACCGGGGTTTCTGCCACGGGCTTGACCAGCGGCACCGGCGCAGCCGCCTCCTCACCCGAAGGCTCGAAAGCCTCGAAAGGTTCCGGGGCCTCCAGCAGCTCGGGCCGCGAAGGGGCGGCGAACGGTAATTCAGTGCGCGGCAGCCAGTTGACCACCTGCATGGCGGTCAAGTAAGCGCGACGTCGGGACTCGATAAGCAAAGGTCGGCCACTTGTGGATAACTAAAGAACAGGGATTCTACCGCCCTTCGACGAAGATCGCCCGCAGTTGATCGCTCCGGTGAGCGCCTCACGACCGGCTGTGGATAAATCCCGGCACCGATGCAGTACAATCGCTGCTTTTAATCGCTAACCAGCCGGCCATTCCGATGATCGAACCCAAGCGCGTCTTGCGCGCCCTCGCCGAACACTGGGCCCTGCTTGAGCCACTGTGCGAACACTTCGACCAAGGCACCCTGAGCCTCAGCGAACTGCGCGCCCAGCTGGCCGCCCAACAACTGGACAGCACGCCACAGGACATCACCAGCCTGCTGGACGTGTGGATTCGCCTGGATATCCTGGTGCCTGTCGCCAAGAGCCCGAACCGTTTCGAGCTCAACGCACAGATCCACGACTTCCTGGCGTATCTTCGCAAGGAGCACCGGCTAGGCCTGTGCCTGGAAATCGAAGCCTACCTGCGCCACCTTGAGCGCCTGGCGGGTTATATCCAGGACGCCTTCGACATCCGCGACGGCCATGACCTGGCGCGCCAACTGCGCCTGCTGGACATGCGCGTGCGCGACGTGCTGAAAAAACTCGCCAACGACGAACAGGCCCTCGCTGCCGTGGCCGATCGCGCCAAGACCAGCGACCGGCAGATCCCGTTGCGCCAGCGCTACGCCGAAGTACTGGCGACCTGGGACGAATACGTCGAGCCGATGATTCAACTGGTGAACGCCGACGGCGCCTTCGAACAAGGCGTGCGCAAGGTGGAAAACGTACTGTTGCGCATGCTCACCGAGCAGCAGCGCCTCGGCCACCTGGTGGACGACGACATGCTGCTGCGCACCCACGCGCGCATCCTCGAAATGCAGACCAGCGCCCAACTGACCTTGCGTCACGCCCGGGAACTGCTGCTGCCGTTGCGGGAAGAAGCACGCCGGCACAACGCCGTGACCCGTGGCGCGGCGCTGGCCTTGTCGGCGATTCGCCGCAAGGGCCTGGACGCGGTGCCGCAAGCGGCGATGCCGATGTTCACCCGGCCGCAAAGCACATTTCTCGGCAGTGCCAGCCAGGTCGAAGCCTACGTGTACGCCCTGGCCAACTTCGAACCGAAGCCGGCGCGTTTCCCCAAGGCGCACAAATCCCACAAGGGCGAAGCCCCTCGCGCACCGCGCACGGTCAAGGAAATGCTCGAGCGCTGTGAAGACGCGCTGCCGATGCCGGACCTGATGACCTGGCTGCTGGAGCAGGAACCGGACGGCGCAACCGACGAGTTGCTGTACTGGTTCTCACGCCTGTCGCGGGAAAAACGCTTCAAGCGTGAACGTCTGGAACGACGGGATTACCACACTCACGAGCACCAGGTCAGCCTGCGCTCATTCGCCCTGCTTCCAGCCAGTATTGATACGGCCGGGAATTCTGCGAGCACCCCTCATGCATCTTGATCTATCCGAACTGTCCCAGCTGGCGCCGATCTTTCGCGAGCTGTTCAAGGGTTACCACGTCAGCCGCCGCGACCCGGAGCTGTACGCCCAACTGTCGAACTTCCAGGACCAGTACCGCACGTTGTTCAAGGCCCTGGGCTTTGAGTTGGTGTGCGACACGCGGGGTTTCTACTACTTCGTGCCGGACTCGGCCGTGGCCGCCGCGCAGGTCAACAAGACCGCCCAGCGCCTGGCGTTGTTCACCTTCGTCATCGTCGAGCACCTGGCCGACCAGGGCCGCGACCCGATCGCCGTGCTCGACGGTGGCAGCCTGGGCCGTGACGAACTGCCGTCGTTGTTGGAAAAGTACCGCGACCTGTTTATCCAGGCCGAAGTGCAGACCGTCGAGGAACTGGAAGAAAAAATCATGCGCCGCATGACCCAGCTGGGTTTTGCCGGTGAAGAGAACGGCATCTACCGCTTCCTGCCGCCGATGCACCGCTTCCTCGATGTGTGCCTCTCGGTCCAGCAAGACCGCGACCTGGCCGCGAGCATCCACAGCGTATTGCCGTTGCCGGCCCCGGTGATCATCGACGAAGACAGCGATGAAAAACTGCTGAAGACCGATGACCCGCTGGACTTGAGTGACTTTGCAGAAGAAAGCGAAGAAGACGCCCTGGCCCGCGCCATTGCCGAAGAACAGGAGACCGACGCATGAGCAAGGAACGCTACGGCATTCGCCGCTTCGCCCTTTTGAACACCGCCGGTTACAGCCTGGGCCTGTTCCCGCTGGAAGAACCGCTGTCGGTATACGGCGCGAACAACCTTGGCAAATCGGCGTCGATCAACGCCTTGCAGTTCCCGATTCTGGCGCGCATGTCGGACATGAGTTTCGGCAAGTACACCCTGGAGCAATCCCGGCGTTTCTACTTTGCCACCGACACCAGCTACATCCTCGTGGAAGTCTCGCTTCCCCATGGCCCGCACGTGATCGGCGTGGTCGGTCGCGGCCCGGGCGGTGGTTTCGGTCACCAGTTCTTTGCCTACGCCGGCAAGCTGGACCTGGCGCACTACCAGAAGAACGACACCTGCCTGCGCCAGAAAGAGCTGTTCACCAACCTTGAGCGCGAAGGCCTGAAAGCCTATGAGCTCAAGCCCGATGAGCTGCGGCGTTTGCTGGTGGGCGGCCATACGTCGATCCCGCTGGACCTGACCCTGATTCCGCTGCGCTCCACCAGCGAGCAGAGCCTGAAGACCTTCCGCGCGCTGTTTATCAATTTGCTGCACATGCGGGAAATCACCGCGGCCAAGTTGAAGCAGCTGTTTCTGGATGCGTTCGAACACAGCCTGCGTTCCGGCAGTGTCGATTACATCGCGGCGTGCGAAGAAGCCTTCCGCGATGTACGACGCATGGAGCAGGACTACAACTCGCTGGTGGCTGCCGGCCCCCTGGTAGAAGCCTTGGCCAACGGCGTGAAGCAGCGGGACATTCTGCGGGGCAAGCTGCATCGCCTCTCACCGCTGCTGGATTCGTTGCTGGGCACCTGGTCGGACTACGCCAGTGCGCGCAAGGAAGAACTGACGATCCAGGCCGAGCATTACCGCAACGAGCAGGATTCGCTGCAGAACGACCAGCGCGGCGGCACTCAGGAGCTGATGCGCCTGGAGCGGGAAATCAGCGGGATTCAGCGCTGGCTGGGTGAGCTGTCGGTGCTCAAGCACCGCTTCGCGCTGGTGGATGACGTCAAGGTGCTGGAGCAGCAACTGCTGGCCGCCAAGGATGCTCACGATGAACTGGCCGGGGCCTTGGCGCAGTCGCGTCAGTTCAGCGCCGAGGATCTGGACGAACGTCTGCGGGACCTGGAAAAACGCCTGAAGTCAGTGAAGCAGCAACTCGATCACGCCGACAACAACAGCTACGCCAAGCTGCGGGAAGAATTCTCGCAGCAGGATGTCGAGCGTCTGATGCGCCTGTTCAACAGTTCGCTGTTCAGCTTGCCGCTGGGTGAGCATGGCATCACGCTGGACGAGGACGGCCTGTGGGTGAAATCCCTGGAGCAGATCCTTGATGGCTTCAAGGGCGAGCGTTTTGAAGTGCCGGGGCTGGCCATCGACATCTCGCACATCGAGCCACCGGCGTTGCAGGCACTGGCTGACCGCGCCGCGTTGCGCGACCAGAAAGAGCGTCTGGAAAAAGAACTCAAGCAACTGAAAACCCAGCAAGCCGTGGCGGCCGACCGCGCGGCGAGCAAGACCCAGACTGAAGCGCTGTACCAACAGGTACTGGACGCGCAGAAGGCGCTGGAAGATTTCCGCCGTGCACAAACCCTGAGCGCCGAGGAAGGCGAGAAGCTGGAAAGCCTGGCGCAGATGGAAGCGGCCCAGGACGAATTGAAACGCTCCAGCGATGCGTTTACCGAGCGCGTCCAGCAACTGTCGGCCAAGCTGCAATTGGTAGGCAGGCAGATTGGTGATATGGAAGCCAAGCAGCGCACCCTGGATGACGCGTTGCGTCGTCGTCAGTTGCTGCCGGCAGACTTGCCGTTTGGTACGCCGTTCATGGACCCGGTCGACGATTCCATGGACAACCTGCTGCCGCTGCTCAATGACTACCAGGACAGCTGGCAAGGCCTGCTGCGCGCTGATGGCCAGATCGACGCGCTGTACGCACAGGTGCGCCTCAAGGGCGTGGCCAAGTTCGACAGTGAAGACGATATGGAGCGCCGCCTGCACCTGCTGATCAACGCTTACGCGCACCGTACCGATGAAGCCCTGACCCTGGGCAAGGCCCGGCGGGCGGCGGTCACGGATATCGCGCGCACCTTGCGCAATATCCGCAGCGACTACGACAGCCTTGAGCACCAGTTGGCGTTGTTCAACCGTGAGATCAACAAGCGCCAGGTGTCCAACCTGCAGAGCTTCCGCATCGTGCTCGCGCCGAACAAGGAAGCCCTCAAGCATATCGACCAGATCATCCACAGTGCCGGTCAGTATGAAGAAGGCGAAACCCTGTCGGTGTTCGATCTGAGCCAGAGCGCCGAGCAGGACAACAAGAACGAGGAAGCCAAGGAATACCTGGCGCGCCTGGTTGCGGCCAACCATAACCAGTTGGGCCTCAAGGACTTGTTCGAACTGGCGTTCGAGATCACCAAGGTCAACGGCCAGCCGATCATTCACACCGACATCGATGGCGCCGCCTCCAACGGCACCACCATGACCATCAAGGCGCTGACCAACATGTACTTGTTGCTGCACTTGATGGACCGCGACCAGGCCGGTCGCGTGCGCCTGCCGTACTACCTCGATGAGGCCGCGGACATCGATGAGAAGAACCAGGCGGCATTGCTGGAGACCAGCTTGCAACTGGGCTTCGTGCCGATTCTGGCGAGTGTGAAGCCGCAGGTTTCCGCCCAGGTGGCAATCGACCTGGAAGGCGGCAGCGGGCCGAACGGGATCTACATTGATGAGGCGGACTGGAAGTACATCCGTCGTCACGATGTGGTGAAGGCAACGGTGAATGTGCAGGCGGATGAGCCGGAGCTGGATGAGGTTTAATCAGTTGCGCTGAAATGCAAAAAGGCCGCGATCTTCTGGATCGCGGCCTTTTTTTGGTGTTCTTGAGGGCCTCTTCGCGAGCAAGCCCGCTCCCACATTCAATCGGGTTCCTCCAATGGGAACTGGGTCAAATGTGGGAGCGGGCTTGCTCGCGAAGGCCGCGCCTCGGTCTATTTGCCGAGCGGGATTTTAGGCGCCCAGGTCAGCCATTCATCTTCAAACTTGTCGAACAGCGGGAAGGTCTGCTGGGGCCGTGCAGCGTTGCCCATACGCTCGCCGTCCGGCGTGGCAAAGGCGATGCCGCCGGCGACCAGGGTCTCCAGGGACTCCGTGCGAACAGTCGCGCCCTTGAACAAGCCGAAGTCGAGCCCGAAGCCGCTGGTGTTCCAGAACCGGCTGCCACTGCGCACCAGAGGCGCGTACTTGGGCTCGATCAGGATGTGAACCAGCACACGGTCGGCGGTCTGGCCCAGCTCGTAGCCGGTAACTTTGCCTACGGTGACTTCGCGGTAAGTGACCGGAACGCCTTCCTTCAACGAGCCACGGCGTGCGGCGCTGAGTACCAGGCTCAGGCCCTCCTCCTGATGAACGGCTTCTGGCGGCTTGTCCAGCGCGACGAAACTCTTCTGTGGGCCGATGCTTTTGGTCGCTGGCTGTACTTCGATGTACTGGCCGGTCACCAGGGTTTCCAGGTTCGACGTTTTCATCAGGCCCAGTTCAGGCTTGACCACCCAGAACTGACTGCCGGCCCGTGCGATGCGGTCGGCCACCTGGGTGATACGCGCGCTGAGCAGCACCGATTGCATGTCGGCGCTCAGGTCGACACTTTCGATCTTGCCTACGTCCAGGCCCTTGAAGCGCACTGGCGTACCCGGGCGCAGGCCATCGGCGCGGTCGACCTTGATGGTCACCAATGTACCGTGCTGGTTGGCGGCTTCGCGATCCGGGAACAGACGGAAACGTGGGATGCGCTTTTTCAGCGGCACATTCGGCTCCGGGGTTTCGAAGGCGATACCGCCCGCCATCAGGCTGGCCAGGGATTCGCTTTTCACCTGGATGCCGCCGGTAAGCCCACCGGTCAGGGTCACGCCGCTGGCATTCCAGAAACGGGTCGAGCCATTGACCAGGCCTTCGTATTCTTTCTCGATATGGACGCCGATCACCAGTTGCTTGTTCTTGCGGGAGAACTGGTAGCTCTGCACGGAACCGACCTTGACCTGCTTGTAGAGGATCGGGCTGCCGACATCCAGGGAACCGAGGTTGTCGGTGAAGAGCACCATGTGCAGGCCGGGGGAACGCAGGTCCAGTGGCGGCGCCTTGGCGCGGGCGACGTACTCCCGTTGTGGCGCGGTGCCCTTGTCGCCGGGACGGATGGCGATGTAGTTACCTTTGACCAACGCTTCCAGCCCGGTGATGCCCGCCAGGGAGATAGACGGCTTGACCACCCAGAATTGGGTGTCCTGGACGAGGTAGTCTTCGGCCAGTGGGTCGAGGGTCAACTCGGCATTGGCGCTGGACAGGTCCGGATCGATCTTCAGGGTTTTCAGGCTGCCGACCTGGATGCCTTTGTACATCACCGGGGTGCGGCCCGCCTGGAGGCCTTCGAAGTCGGTGAGTTTGACTTTGACCTTGATGCCCGCCGCGGCTGCATCGAAGTCTTCGTACAGGCGGAACGGCAGGCTCGGGTCCGTCGGTGGGCTGTCCTTGCGATTCTCCGGCGTGGCGAAGGCGATACCGCCGGCAACGATGCTGGCCAGGGATTCACTGCGGACTTTTACGCCGGAAAGGTTGGCGTCGATGCTGATGCCGCTGGCGTTCCAGAAACGCGTGTGTTTACGCACCAGGCTGGCGTAGGTCGGCTCGATGTAAACCTTGATTTCAACGGTGGTCTGGTCTTCGGAGAGCAGGTAGCTTTTGACCTGGCCGACCTGGATCTGCTTGTAGAACACCGGGCTGCCACGGTTCAGCGAGCCGAGTCGATCAGCTTTGATCGTCAGGTGCAGGCCGGGCTTGGCGTCGGATAAAGGCGGTTCTTCGGACAGGGCCTTGAACTTGCGCGTCGGATCACCATCGCCTGGGCTGGCGGCGATGTAGTTACCCGAGACCAGGGTTTCCAGGCCGGTGATCCCGGCCAGGCTGACACTTGGCTTTACCAGCCAGAAGCGGGTGTTGGTCTTGAGGTATTGCTCCACATCCTTGTTCATCTCGATGGTAGCAATCACCCCGCGATTGTTACCTTCGTCATCCAGGGCCAGGGTCTTGACCTTACCCACGGACATGCCTTTGTAGACCACTTCGGTCTTGTTGGCCTGGATGCCTTCGCCGCTTTCAAAGCGAACCTGAATCTCGATGCCTTGCTGGTTGTAGGCGCGCCACCCCAACCAGCCGCCGATGATCAGGGCAATCAGGGGCAGCACCCAAATGGCCGACCAGTTGGAAGCTGGGCGGGTTTTAGCCTTAGGCAAATCACTCATGGTCGTCGTCCGACTCCGTGTTATCCCAAATCAGTCGGGGATCGAAAGTTACTGCGGCAAGCATCGTCAAGATCACCACACTGGCGAACGCCACGGCACCGAGATTGGCCTCGACACTGGCAAGTCGCCCAAAGTTTACGACCGCCACCAGGATGGCAATCACGAAGATATCCAGCATGGACCAGCGGCCAATGAACTCGATAAAGCGGTACATGATAATGCGTTGTTGCGCGGAAAGTGGCTGGTGACGCTGCACCGAGAACAGCAGCAGCCCGATACCAACCAGCTTGAAGGTGGGCACCAGGATGCTGGCGATAAACACTACAGCGGCGATGGGGAACATACCGTGCTGCATCAATTGGATCACGCCAGACATGATGGTGCTCGGATCGCCCTGCCCCAGGGAACTGACGGTCATGATCGGCAACAGATTAGCCGGGATGTACAGGATGGCCGCGGTGATCAGCAGCGCCCAGGTGCGTGTCAGGCTGTTCGGCCGGCGAGCATGGACCAGCGCACCGCAACGGGTGCAGGTTTGCTCGTCGGTGTCCGGGTCTTGTTTGTTTAATTCATGGCATTCGGTACAGATCAGAATGCCCGCATCAATCGCCCGCATGAGCATCCTCTCCTGACAGCGCTTCCCAGATCTGGTGAGGTGACATGACCACCTCCAACAATATCTGGACCATTAACAGACTGACGAAGCAGGCCAGACCGAGCCCTACGGTGATAGTGGCCATGTCAGCCAGTTTTACGATCGCCACCAGCACGCCCATCAGGTACACCTCGAGCATTCCCCAGTCCTTGAGGTGGTGGTAAATGCGATAAAACAGCAGGCCGTAGCTGCGACCGATGTTCCAGCGAATGCTCAGCAATACCGCCAGTTGGCACAGGAGCTTGAGCAACGGAATGCCCATGCTGCAGAGGAACACCACCACGGCGACGCCTTGCATACCGGTGTCGAACAGACCGACCACGCCGGTCCACACGGTGTCCTGCGAGGACTGCCCGAGTAGATTGAGCTGCATGATGGGTAAAAAGTTCGCGGGGACGTACAACAATAGCGCCGCAAGCACTAACGCCAGGCTTCGTTCAACGACGTTGTGGCGGTGAGCGTACAGCTCGTAGCCGCAGCGTGGGCATTGGGCCTTTTCACCGCGGGCAAGCTCCGGCTTGCGCATCAGCAGGTCGCACTCATGGCATGCCACCAGTTCGTCCAGCGGTAAGTCTGACACCTCAAGGGTATCAACCGGGTCGGGCATATAGGGCTCGGACTCTAAAAAAGATTAGGTGCCTATTCTAGTGTTCTGGTTCAGAAATAACTGTGCAAATTTGTCGGGGGATTCAGTAGCGTTTGTGCGCGCGAGGGGGGATTGGGACGAGGGGATTTAGACCAATGCGTGGCATCAGGTAGCCCGCGTTACCGTTGGAGTTTTTCGCCAGCAAGCTCGCCATACTTTCCGACCGCCCAAAACAAAACCCCTGACTGCA